>LIAZ01000089.1 GCA_001438985.1 Acidimicrobium sp. BACL17 MAG-120823-bin42
AAAAATCATCCCGTTAATGCTGGACGAACCACCCAAGATCTTGCCTCGGCCATGTGTGATTCGACGTCCGTCCATGTGTGGTTCTGGTTGTGAGGAATACATCCAGTCATACAGCTTGTTGCCAATAGGAAAAACCAAAGCAGCAGGCATGTGAATGAACACGTCGAACCAATAGTCGGGGCGACCCGCTTCGAGCACCAGCACCGAATTGTTCGGATCTTCACTTAGCCGATTCGCAAGAGCACAACCAGCAGACCCACCACCAACAATGACATAATCAAAAGGCTTTTTCACGGGCTCATTCTGCCACGAATACACAAAAGTGGCGGGGCTTTCGCCCCGCCACTTAATTCACAAGTGAAATTGTGAGTAGTCAACTATTGAATCAGCTGAACCAGGTTGACCACGTTGCTTCATTTGCGGCAATCCAATCGGCAGCAGCAACTGCAGGATCCACCCTGTCAATGTCTACTGGTCCGAGGAAAGACAACTGATCATCAGTGGTCAACGTGAATGCCTTGAAGAAAGCAAACACAGCTGGATCCTTTGCTTCGAGCTTTGCCGAAGCAATCTTGAACATTGGATCTTCTGGATAGTCGCCATCGCACTTTGTGCCTTCTGCAGCACAATCAACTGTTGGTGCTGGCAATGCGAGGTTCTTTAGGTTGTACTTACCCACTGCACCCGATGGGCTCCAGTAGTAGAGCAACACTGGCTTTTGCTCGGCAGACAACGCTGAGATTTCAGCTTGAGTTGCAGCTTCTGATCCAGAGAACTGAACCTGAAATGGTAATCCGAGATTCGAAATAATCGCCTCGTCATATTGGCTAAAGGATGGATCCATTCCCAAGAATCGTCCGTTGCTGCCTGTTACTGCAGTAGCAAATGCTGCTGCAACTTCAGGATCCTTCAAGCCTTCCCACGAAGACAATTGTGGGAACTGAGTCAAGGCATAATCCGACACGAACCAACCAATTTTTCCAATTGCTCCAAGCGGTCCCATGTTGACAATTGAACCGTCATCAATAAACGCTTGCTCTTCTGGTACAACGCCTGATGGCCACACTTCGATGTTGGCGTCAATGTCGCCAGACGAGATACCTGCAAACATTGCATTTTCGTCAATGTCTAAGATTTCAACCGGGTTACACAGGTTGGCCTCGATGAGCTGTTTAACGATCTCTACCCCAACCGCCGATGCCGACCAGTTGTTGCGGGCAATGGTGATGGTTTCTGTCCCACTACCAGTGCAACCAGATGTGGTTTCTTCTGTTGCCGTATCGCTTCCACCACATGCAGCACCAATAAGTGTGCTGAATGCAACCAGACCAACGACTAGCAATTTCTTGCTTGAACGCATGTTCTCCCCTTTTTTGTTTCGAATACACCGAAGGTGCCTAATGGAAGCATAACCAAGCCTTGAACGTAAATATAGGTGTACAACTAAGGTAAGGATGTGCCTGGGGATGCATCTAACGCAATAGAAGTTCGCAATGTCTGGAAAGTGTTCGGACACGGCTCCCCAGATGAGGCAATCTCTTTGGCGCAATCTGGCGCGACCAGACAAGAGATCATCTCAAGAATCGATCAGACAGTTGCGGTCCGCGATGTCTCATTCGACGTTACACGCGGCGAGACCTTTGTCGTGATGGGACTGAGTGGTTCAGGAAAGTCAACTTTGATTCGTTGCCTGTCACGCCTCATAGAACCATCGGCAGGTGAAGTGCTGCTGAATGGCGCGGATCTACTCGCCATGAACGATGACGAGCTGCGAGAAATTCGTCGCGGGAAGATCAGCATGGTGTTTCAGCACTTTGGTCTATTCCCTCATCGCAAAGTGATTGACAACATTGCATACGGTTTAGAGGTTCAAAAAGTTGATAAAGCAACTCGACTTGCGCGTGCTACTGAAGTACTCAAGATCGTCGGTCTTGATGGTTGGGCCGACCGCTATCCGCAACAACTCTCAGGTGGCATGCAACAACGAGTTGGTCTTGCGCGAGCACTTGCTGTTGACCCAGAGATTCTGTTGTTTGACGAACCGTTCTCCGCTCTCGACCCGCTCATCCGCAAAGAAATGCAAGATGAACTGATTCGCCTCCAAAAGACCATGCAACGAACCATCATCTTTATTACTCACGATTTCGCAGAAGCACTGCGACTTGGCGACCGCATCGCAATTATGAAGGATGGATCATTTGATCAGGTTGGGACTCCAGAGGAAATTGTCTCCAACCCTGCTACACCCTATGTTCGCGAATTCGTTAACGACGTACCGCGTGCAAAAGTTCTGAGTGTTGGCTCAGTAACGGTTCCAGGAACCGCACCAGAAGACGCGAGGTCGGTGAGCGCATCCTCAAGAATTGAAACGATCATCCCCATGCTGCTCGATAATGACGAGGCCATCCGCGTTGTCGATGACAACGGCACAACGATTGGTGTTGTCAATCGCCACAACGTGGCGACCATGTTGCAAGCCGAACAACTATGAGCAATCGCATCCGCACTGCAGTCGCAGGTGTTGGTGTGCTACTTGCACTACAAATTTATGGCAGTGGCGGATTTCCTGACTCGTGGAATATCGGATTATCCGAGCCGATTAACTCGTGGCAGTCATGGATCAGAACAAACCGCGATAATCACTGGCTGTTTACGTTCATCCTCAATCCGATTACCTGGATCGTCGATCTTGGCCTTGAATCCACCGAGTCATTTATTGGCTGGCTTCCATGGTTCATTCCACCAATTGTTGTGTTTGCCGTCATTGCGCGGCGTGGCAAATTTGTGATGGCTGGTTTCGCCTCCTTTGCCGTGATCTATCCGGGCCTTGTTGGTGTATGGCAGGAAAGCATTGAGACCATTTCTCTAATGGCCGTCTCAGTTGGCATCTGCGTAATCGTTGGTGTTCCGCTCGGCGTGTGGACTGCATTGAATAAGCGTGCAGAATCGGTGCTGCGGCCAATTCTTGATGCAATGCAAACTGTGCCCGCCACGGTATATCTCATCCCCATTGTGTTGCTCTTTGGAATTGGCAAAGTTCCCGCAGCAATCGCCACCGTGATCTATGCGCTTCCCCCCATGATCCGCTTAACTTCGCTCGGTGTGCAACAAGTACCCAAATCTGCCATTGAGGCGGGTCAAATGTTTGGGGCTACGAAACGACAAATCCTTTCACGCATACAGCTACCACTCGCAGTTCCATCCATCGTCGCTGGCATCAATCAAACCGTGATGATGGCGCTTGGCATCGTGGTCATCGCCACACTTGTGGGCGCCGGCGGACTAGGCCAGGAAATCAACCAGACGGTGCGCCAGCTTTCACCCGGCCGTGGACTTGTCGTCAGCCTTGCCGTAGTGGCCGTTGCATTCGTACTCGATCGCGTGAGCACGGCACTCATTTCGGAACCTGGCTCGACGCACAAACGACTCCCCCGCAACGTGATCATTTTGGCTATTGCAGCATTGATCGCAGCAACAGTAATTGGTCGTATTGCAGGTTGGAATGAGTTCCCGATCGCATACGGAACATCATTTGCGGATCCAGTCGACACGGCAGTTAATTGGTTTAGAGACACGTTTTCGTTTATCACTCGGCCATTCAATGATTTCATCGTGCGCGACGTGCTTATTCGTGCACAGAATTTGCTTAACAACTCATTGTCATGGCAATTGATTGTGGCTGTAGCAATGATGTTGTCCTACTTCGTTGCCGGATGGAAGATGGCAGTAACAACTGCGGTTGGAATCATGGCGATTGGGCTCACGGGCAGATGGACCGACTCTGTTGACACGCTCACACAGACGATTGTCGCTGTTGCACTTTCCATCGTGATCGCTTTACCGATCGGAGTGTGGCTCGGTAGACGGCCGCGTATCGAGGCTGCGCTCTCTCCCATTTTGGATTCGCTACAAACCATTCCTCCGCTGATTTATGCAATTCCATTTGTGATGATCTTCACCGTTGGCCCAGTTCCTGGTGTTATTGCAGCAGTGGTGTACGCCATCCCGCCAGGAATCCGCCTAACTTCTCTCGGCATTCGCCAGGTGAATACAGAGTCAATTGAAGCTGCCACCACATTTGGTGCGACTGATCGGCAAGTGCTGTGGGGTGTGCGCATTCCGTTGGCAATGCCAAGCATTATTCTGGCAATCAATCAAATGGTGATGATGGTGTTAGCAATGGCGATTATTGCTGGAATGGTTGGCGGTGGCGGCTTGGGTTACCGATCAATCGAGGCGCTAACCGGACCAAATAAAGGACTCGGTGCAGAGGTTGGCATTGCGATTGTGATTATGGCAACGATCTTGGATCGCTTAACACAAGCAACCGCGAAGCGCCTGCAAGCGCCAGCAGCAATTTAGAAGTGACTACTTAGTTGGAAACGCGCCGAGCATTTTTGCTGCGGACAACGTGTTTTCCAACAAGCAACCAATGGTCATCGGGCCAGTTCCACCAGGCATTGGTGTAATCGCACCGGCAACTGCCTGCACTGAATCGAAATCGACGTCGCCAACAATCTTTGCCTCTTCGCGCGACACTCCAACATCAATCACAGTTGCGCCCGGCTTGACGTGATCTGCAGTGATGAGTCGAGCAATCCCAACGCACGACACGATGATGTCTGCTTCGCGACAATATGCCTTCAAATCTTCGGGCGAAGTATGCGAATGCGTGCACGTTGTGGTTGCATCGCCACCTTTGCGCAGGAAGAGCAGCAATTGCGGAAGTCCTGTAAGCGTTGAACGTCCGATAACGACAACACGCTTACCCTTTGTGGGAATTTCGTAACGCTCGAGCAAACGCATCACGCCAAGTGGCGTACACGGTGCGTGGCCGGGAAGCCCGCGCAACAATCTGCCCATGCTTCGCTCAGTCAGACCATCAACATCTTTTTCTGGTGGCAGCAATGCAAGCACTGGCTCTGCATCGAGATGTTTCGGCAATGGCAACTGCACCAAAATTCCGTGCACTGATGGGTCGGCTACAAGCTTGCGCACCTCTGCTTCAACTTGTTCTTGCGTCGCATCGTCTTCAAGATGCACACCGACCGAAATCATTCCGGCTTCTTGAGCTTTCTTGTGCTTGCTGGCTACATAAATATGGCTTGGCTTATCGCCACCAACCAACACCGTTGCCAAGCACACAGCTGGAGAACCAGCTGCCTCAATCTCTTTACGCAAACG
>LIAZ01000090.1 GCA_001438985.1 Acidimicrobium sp. BACL17 MAG-120823-bin42
GCAGAAATAGTTGGTGTACACAACATCTATTGGATCAAACCGTTCCAACGTGGGAGCGATGGGTCGAGAATGACAAGTGGTGTCGTTGGTATCGTTCGTGAAGAATTCTGTGTAATTGCTTTTGCTAGTTGCGACACCGAAGAAACAAACGAGGCTCCATCTACAGATCGAAGTGGGCTGGAGTTCAGAATCTCGGGATCAAGAACTGAAACTGTGTTGACGCCACGAGCAAAGCACTCAAGTGCAGCGGTGCTTCCATTGCACGTCACAGCGGTATGAACCGTTGGCAAAATGTCTCCAAGCAACTCATTACTAATTTTTGCATGAGGAAGTGATGTCAAATCAGGAATGGTGTGATTCATCGGATGAGGCTTAAACACGATGTTCAGCGGACTGGGTTGAATTTTCAATGCGCCAGCAAGCAATGAGATGAGGTTCACGTTTTGGTCAACGAAGAAGTCCCCAACAACGAGCAATGTCGTCTGCTGAGACTCAGATGCTTGACGAGGTTGCATTAAATGGTTGAACATCAGCGATTCCACTTCAACCACTCGACTGCCTGGGCATCCCGAATTATTCAAGAAGTCAACCGAAATGGGGCTATTGACTGCCACTAATGACGGAAGTGGTTTTGTGGTTGGCAGGCCTTGTATTTGTCCTAGTGCTCGCCCAAGCGACAAGTACCTGAAATCCCAATAACGGATTGGCGCATGAACAACAGCAACAAGCTTTCCGTGATCGTGAGCAGACCACGCGTGGCAAAGTGCCGCCTCCCATGGTTGGTTCTCACAAAGAAACAAGCCCAACGACTGTTTTGGAAGCGATGCAAACACATCCTCCATTTGATTCAACATGATGAGATGTCGTGTCGCGGTGCTGCCACGCAGGGAGTCAATCCACTGATCGACAAAGAGATCTGAAAGGTCAATGCCAGAGTGTTCTTCTACAAATAGCGATGGCATCATGCTCAATTGTTTTTCTGCTTTTCTTAGCTTTCGCAAATCTTGCAGAACCCTAAACAATTGATTTACCGACAACCTGGATTCAAACTGAGCATGGCTTCGTTCTCCAGGAGATTGCATAGAGTCCATGGTTCTTTGAGCAGAAAGCAACGATCGAGTTCCAGGAACAAAGTGATGCAACCACAAAATCTTTCGTTTGCTGGCACCGAACAATTGCTGTAAAGGCTGCCAGTATTGCGATTGGTATACGCCACTTCGTGCAAGCTGTTCATCAAACCGGACAAAGTGGTCAACAATAAGGGTGTCCGGTTGGGAGGATGCGTGTACAGGTTTAACCCTGAAATGTGTGAGCGCGTACTTAACAAGGGATAGTAAAGCCCTACCTGAGCCATAAGAGCGCTTGATTGACGAATCGTTGAACACGAAGTTGGTTACAGAGATACTTCGTGAGCGCAATAGGCGAGCGATTGCTGTTGCAGTGTGTCCATTTTTGATTCCAATTGAAGCCTGATCAGGCACGTGTTGATCGATGACTTCTGAAAGCGCGATCAACTTCAGTGCATCCGAAATGTGACTTGACTTATCCCACCGAGTGGCGGCAAACAGGGTCATCCACCAATAACTGAAATCATCACGAATAAGTAGTAATTGCGAAACAGACTGCCCACCGACATCTCTACGAGAAACGGCTTCAACAAACTCGGCAAATCGCGTTCGGAGTCGGTCGGCATGGACCTCGACGTATGAAGGAAGCGATACGGTGCCCTCTTGGTCAGAAAAGTCATTCCAGAGAACGTGAAGAGTTGCGCTATCGAAGTGCTGGTGTGCTTTATCTACAACTGCAACATGCACGGTGTTTGACATCAGGCGAGTTCGGCCAGCGATTCACGCAATTGACTAACAAATTGCTGATCTGGGGAAATCATTACTCTTTCGATGCTTGCTGCGTCGCCTACGGGAAGGATGAGTCCTAACTCAGTAGAACTATTCTTTTTGTCCTTGAGCAATGCCGACATTGTCGGGTCAAGCGGGATGTCTACATGGGAGAACGGCAAGTAGTTCTCTCGCAATGCACGTCGCATTCGTTCTGCATGCGGTGCAGGGAGAAGGTTTCTTTTCGTAGAGATCTGGCAGGCAACATCCATACCCATGGTCACTGCTACGCCATGGGGAACTCCGAAATTCGTCGCACTTTCGATTGCGTGTCCAAAGCTGTGGCCGAAGTTGAAAATGTTGCGGATTCCTTGATCAAATTCATCAACTTCAATGAATCGCTTTTTTATTGCAAGAGCAGAATAAATGAATGGTTGCAATTCATCAACGTTTGCGTGCATTTTTTGTAGAGATTCAGCAACATGATTAAACGACTCTGCCGAATCGATTGCGTGAACTTTGAGGATTTCACCGATTCCCGAGCGGATTTCACTGTCATGCAATGTCTGCAGAAAGTTTTGGTCAATGAAGACCTTGGTCGGTGGATAGAAAGTGCCGACAATGTTTTTTGCGTCACCAACATTGATCGAACTTTTGGAACCAATGCAAGAGTCGGCTTGAGCGAGCAATGTAGTTGGCACAAGCTGCCATGAGATTCCGCGAAGCAGGGTGCTGGCGATAAAGCAGGTCAAGTCTTGAACGATCCCACCACCAATGGCAACTAAATGGTGGTTACGACGAGTTTTCTGTTCAACCAATGTGGAGATAATCCGGCCAGCTGACTCGAGGCTTTTGTTTTGCTCCGTCGCCTCAATGATGATGGTGTTCTGATATTGCAGAACAGTACGCAATTGGTCTGTGTACAAATCAGCAATCTTGCGATCAATGATGAAGTGCGGCTCTCCTTCAAGCAGTCGAGAAGGATCCGTCAGAAGATGTGGGCGACTTCGTACTCACCACGGTGGGATTGGATGGAGATCGAATTAGGCACGAGTGAATCCACCATCCACCGCAATGTTCTGGCCCGTGATGTATGTGTTATTTTCGCTCGCTAACCACACCACAAATTTTGCGATTTCATCGGGTTGAGCAAGTCGTCCAATAGGAACGTTTCTGAGCAAATTCTTGATTCCGTCATCACCCAAAATTCCCCTCGTCATATCGGTGTCAACAAAACCAGGTGCCACGCAGTTTGCAAGAACATTGTGCTGCGCATACTCAATTGCCAAAGCGAGAGTCAGTCCATCTAATGCAAATTTGCTAGCCGAATATGGTGCTCTGTGTTCTTTAGATATCTTGCTCCATACAGATGAAATGTTGACAACACGACCCCATGAATTGGCAACCATAAATGGAATTGCGGCACGACAGATCTCCATGGGAGCGAGCACGTTTACTTGTTGAATTTCAAGGAACCTATCTGAATCGATTGATTCAAAGGATGCGGGAGAGTTGATGCCGGCGTTATTGATCACGATGTCTGGTTGAATCTCTCCGACAAATTCAACACATTGTTGGATTCCCGCCCGCGTTGAGAAATCGGCAACACAAAAACCCTCAAACTCAGAGTGTGAACTTTCAGAAGTTGCAGTACCAAAAACGTGTGCACCGTTACGAGCAAATTCTTGCGCGATAGCACGACCGATTCCGCGTGAGGTACCTGTGACCAATACTTTTTTGTTCTGAACGCCATTCATTACGTCTCCGGGCTTATTCATGATCGTTGGGGTTGGGTATCGAATACTTGGTGCGCCAATCTGGATCTGCATAATAAATCTTGTGCACGAGCTGCATGGTCATCAGGGCATCATGAGATGTCCCGCTTTCTATCGCAGAATTGTTGCGCACCACATCGGCAAATGCATCAATCTCTGCAGTCCATGATGGATCAAAACTGTATTCCTGTGTTGACTCTTTCGGATCGCCGTTATCGCGATCGGGATTTGCGTACACCGTAGTCATTGTCTCAGAACCGTAACTCTTTGAACCACTGAGGATTCCTCGAAGGATGATGCTTCCACGCTGCATATTGATGTCTAGTGAAAACTGGTGGCGCCACTGAGTTGCTGATGAGTTAAGCATTGCGACAATTCCGTCCGAGGTGCGCATAATTGCATAAGCGTTGTCCTCAACGTCGTAGTGCCAATGATTATTTGAAACGAAGCTATGGACATCGGTGAACTCTCCTGCGAATAGACGCATGAGATCAACCATATGAATTCCTTGATCAAGCAACACACCACCGCCAGCCATTTCACGCTTGGCGCGCCAATCTGCTTGATCAAAGGTAATCAGCTTCGATTTCCCATAGACACCTCGCATGTTGATGATCTTGCCAAGCTCGCCTGAACGAATCAGCTTGAGCGCATCCTGCACCGATTCGTGATACCGGTGATTGAATCCGTACATCAACTTCAAGTGCGGGTATGAACGCTCAACAGCAACAACTTGTCGTAGCTCGCTCATATTGCGAGCAGGAGGTTTCTCACAAAATACATGCAGCCCCCGCTGAAGTGCCGCAATAGTGATTTCAGCAGCCATGTCGTTACTCATGCACACAAGAACTGCATCTAAGTTGTGGTCAAAGAGTTTTTGGTAATCACGTGAGTATGCGACTCCGTCGTCAAGTTGGCCATCGTCGGCAAACTTTTTGTCACACACAGCAACAGTTTTCATGAACGGGTTTGCATCAACACAGCCGCGTCGTCGCTTACCGATTACGCCGTATCCAGCAATTCCAATTCGGAGATGATCCATGGTGTCGGCCATCGCGCGCGTGCGCTAAAGGGATCTTTCTGAAAAGCCGTGAGCCTTCAACCAAAACTCAACGATGGGAACTTGCCACTCATAGTCAACATCGCAGCCACCCCAATTAGGGATTGACCCAATGTTTTGACCCATCCACTTGTGGGGAAGCAGGCCATCAGCGATGTTTTCAAGTGCGCGGGGACGAATAACAATGGTTGAACCATCGGTGTAATAGACGTCTCCTTGAGAGTCGCGACTTGTATTGAACGTTGACGGATCGCCAATCGCCTCAAATGGAACAAATGGCTTGAGGTATCCATCAGAACCAAGCTTGCGCGCACGCAGCGGGCTGTACATGTTGTAAATGGATGTTGTTGCGACACCATCCATGTTGGGATCGCTACGCAACATGTCGATCCCTTGATCGATGAATTCGGTCTTTACTGTTGCAGCATTTGCAAAAAGCAGAACAAGAAACTCCAATTCTGAACCGGCTGCCGTTA
>LIAZ01000091.1 GCA_001438985.1 Acidimicrobium sp. BACL17 MAG-120823-bin42
TGACCACAACGATCAGTGGCAGCTTGCGCCACGCGGCCACAATTGCCACACCTAAACCAATCGCACGTTCATCAATGGCAATTTCCTGACCATTAGTAAATGTTCCGTTAAACACCAACGCAGCCAACAACGCTGCAGGGATGAGCACCAGGCAACGCGAAATTGCAACGGGTAACTTTCGCCCGCCCACGACAACAAACCCCAGCATCTTGAATGCATATGCACCAATCGACAACCAGATCACGAGAGCCCATGACATATTCATTGCGCTACCTCTGGTTGAGTGGGTCGCAGGCCAACAAAAATCACTAGGCCAGATGCCAAGATTGGCAACCCAATTGGCACAAACGGCGCGAGCACTACACTGACTAACGCACCGCCCACAGCCGCACGTCGTCCATTCACCGTCTGCAAGTGCGGGAACAGCATTGCAACATAGGCGGCCGAGAATCCGACATCTAAACCATACGTGTATGGGTCAATTGCGCTTCCGAGCAGCGCACCAATCAGCGTTCCTAAATTCCACAATGAAAACAATGCAATCGCTGTTGTCCAAAAGGCAATCTTTTGTAGCCTCGGATTTGTTTGCGCGGTCATCATCGCGGTTGTTTCATCAATCACAAAATGTGCCGCAAGTAATCGCTTGCCAAGCGACCCACCAAAATATGGTGAAAGCGCAAGTCCGTACACACCGTTACGACCAGCCAGTAACAACGCACCGCCCAACGCGCCGCCCACTGATCCACCCGAGCCGATCACCGACATGGCAGACATTTGTGAGGCACCCGTAAACGTGAAGAAACTGAGCGCACAGGCTTGCCACACATTGGCACCTGCACCAACAGCAAGCACACCGAACGCCAATGCAAACACACCAACAGCTCCACTCAATGCGAGCGCCGATGTGACTACCGGTCGCACCTCTGGATCAAGCTTTAACTTCATTGGTGCTTAAGCGCCAATACCTTTCAGCATTTCATCGGCAGCAGCCCATGGGTCAACCGTGTGGCTGAGCACTTGTTGCTCAATGCCATCCCACTTCTCACCTGTGCAAATCTCTCGAGCACGAAGCTCTAATCTGCGCTCGACAATTGCACGCAACTCTTCGCGCAAACGAAACGCTCTGCGTTGAGCAAGGTTGCCACTTGCTGCCATAAATTCACGATGCTTGAGCACCGTATCCCACAGCTCGGAAACACCTTCGCCCGACACTGCAGACGTTTGCAGAATCGGTGGGCGCCAATCATCGTGAGCAATGTCGGACAGATCGAGCATTTGTTCTAAGTCGCGACGGGTTTCATCTGCGCCTTTGCGGTCGGCTTTGTTAATCACAAAGATGTCAGCGATTTCCATGAGTCCGGCTTTGTTGGCTTGCACCGAATCGCCCCAGCCCGGATTCACCACAACAATCGTGGTGTCGGCCTTGCCTGCAATCTCAACTTCAACCTGGCCAACACCAACGGTCTCTACCAAAATCCACGGACACCCAACGGCGTCAAGTAAATGAATCGCTTCGCTTGTTGCAAGAGACAATCCACCCAGGTGACCACGTGTAGCCATGCTGCGAATGAACACGCCCGTATCGGTGGCATGGTCTTGCATGCGCACACGATCACCAAGAATCGCACCACCCGTAAACGGCGATGATGGATCGATGGCAAGCACAGCAACTTTGAGATCTTGTGCGCGTAAGTGGCCAATGGTTGCACTTGTGAGTGTGCTTTTTCCTGCACCTGGCGCACCAGTGATACCCACCGTGTACCCGCTTCCGCTTTTTGGGTACGTCAGACGCGCGATGGTTCGCGCTTCTTCTCCTCCGCGTTCAATCAACGACAACAGACGAGCAAGCGCACCACGGTCACCTGAAACAGCAAGATCAAACAGCTGTGTCGGATCGGCAATGCGTAGGGTCACGCGTTAGACCGCCACAACCTCGGTTACACCGTCAACACGATCGCGCATGATGCGTTCGATTCCAGCTTTCAGGGTTTGATCAGAAGCAGGGCATGTTCCGCACGCGCCAACAAGTGTCACTTTGACAATTCCAGTTGCTTCATCAACTTCTTTCAGCACAATGTCGCCACCGTCGGCTTGTAAAGCTGGACGAATCACTTCAATGGTCTCTTCTACCTGTTGCAACATGCTCACCGAATTCTCCAATTCATCTTCAACCCTCTACGATACGGGGGTGCTTGCTCACCAAGGTGGTTGGGATGAAATCCTGCTCGTTGCAGGACCAATTCTCCTCATCGTGGTCGTGTTATGGCGGGCAACTCGAAGGGCGGAAAAGATTGCTGCCTCCCGCGAAGCACAAGCGGCCTCATTACACGAGTCCAGCCCTACTACTGGCGACTAATCCGAGCCCCAATACCTGCCAGTTTCCCGACAAGGTCGTCGTATCCGCGATCAATGTGATGGATGTCGCTCACAGTTGTTTTACCCGTTGCCACTAAACCAGCAACAACAAGCGCTGCCCCAGCCCGAATATCTGGAGCATTCACTGGTGCACCCACCAACTGTTCGACTCCACGCACCACTGCATGATGGCCATCAATACGCACATCTGCGCCAAGCTTCATTAACTCATCAACATACCTAAAGCGCCCTGGGTACAGATTCTCAGTTGCAATTCCGGTGCCACTTGAAACGGCAAGCATGCCAACCAGCAATGGTTTGTAGTCAGTAGCGATTCCCGGATACGGCAACGTTGCAAAATCGATTGCGTGCAGTCGCTGATTACACGAAACCTGCAACCCATCGTGTTGCGGAGTAATCATTACTCCCATTTCAGAGAAGCGATTGATCAGCATCTCCATGTGCTCGGCACGTGCTCCACGCACAAACACATTTCCGCGAGTTACAGCAACTGCCGACATATACGTTGCTGCTTGCACGCGATCATTCACCACTTCGTGATCGGTGGCGTGCAACTGTTCTGGCTGTACCCCAGTAATTACTAAATGATCTGTTCCGATTCCCGAGATCTGTGCACCCATGTCAACGAGCATGTTGCACAGGTCAACAATTTCTGGCTCACGGGCTGCATTATCAATACTTGTCACACCACGTGCAAGCACCGCAGCAGTCAAAATGTTTTCTGTAGCGCCAACGCTGGGAAACTTCAATTCAATATGTGCACCATGCAACTGTCGAGCTGTTGCTTGCACACCTTCTCGGTTCAGCGCAAACGTCGCGCCCATTGCTTCTAAGCCCATCACGTGCAAATCAATCGGACGCGATCCAAAATCGTCACCGCCCGGCATTGCAATGTCGGCACTGCCATAACGTCCAAGCAGTGGGCCAAGGATATTGATTGAAGCCCGAATGCGATCAACTTGTTCAAACGGCGCGACTGGCGTGATGTTTCCTGTGTTCACCAGAACGAGTTCGTGTGTATTGACGCGCTGCGATGTGACTCCCAATGCACGCAATAGGTCGCACATGGTGTCGACATCGGCAATATCGGGAACGTTGGTCAAACGGTATTCGCCCTCTGCAAGCAGTGTCACCGCCATCAGCTTGAGAACCGAGTTCTTGGCCCCCGGCACCTGCACTTCGCCCTGAAGCGCTTCGGAGTGCTCAACGACAATCTGCATGACGCAATCAGTATGCTCGCGCAGTGGCAACAAGTCGTACCCACTCGCCAAAATTGCGCCAAATATGGGGTTTTGCCGCGCCCGAACCACTGACCAGTCGACAAAAAACTGTTCTCAAACTGTTGTGGCTTGCATCCCTTCCTGCCGCCTATGTCAACACGGTGTTCACCCAAACGGTTGCCTACGCATCGAGTGAGTTCAACATCTCCGAGCAAGGCCAGGGTTTGGCCGCAGCCATCGTTCGTTGGGGTGTGGTCATTGCCATTCCACTTGCAGCACTCGCCGACCGAATTGGTCGCCGCAAAATCATCATCAGTCTTGCCTGGCTGGCGCCATTAGTTATTTCACTTGGTGCATTCGCGCCATCGTTTGCCGTGTTGGTTGCAACACAAACTGTTGGACGACCACTCGGTATTTCACTCACCGTTTTTGTGTTGGTGTTTGCCACCGAAGAGATGGGCACAAACACGCGTGCATGGGCGCTCAGCATCCTGGCTGTAGGAAGTGGAGTCGGAGCGGGATCTGCAGTTGGTGCAATTCCGCTCGCTGGCATTTCGGACACGTCATGGCGACTTGTATATCTGATCGGTATTGGATGGCTTGCCGTTGCGTATGTCTTAACCCGATCGCTGCCCGAAACCACACGCTTTCTCGCTCTTCACGAAGAACAAATCCACCATACCGATGTTGAGACGCACATTCATCGCGATCGATTGTGGATGCAAATTGCTGTCGCCGTGCTCACCAATGTTTTCGTTGCAACGGCATCAATTTTTCAGTCTCGATACTTAAAAGATGTTCGTGAATACTCTGCACTCGAGATTTCGCTGTTCATCACCATCACCACAATTCCGGCAACAGTTGGCCTTGTTGCCGGTGGTCGACTTGCCGACAAAGTTGGGCGCAAAATTGTTGCGATTGCCACAGTTCCAACAGGCACAATGCTGTACGCGCTGTCGTTCACTACGCACGGTGTCGCCATGTGGTTCTTTGCCATTGTTGGTGGGATTCTTTTAGGAATCTCGTATCCAGCGATGGCAGTATTTCGCAGCGAACTGTTCCCCACCGCACATCGCAACATGGGTTCAGCGCTAATCATGGTGGCTTCACTCATTGGCGGAAGCGTTGGGTTGATCGGTGCTGGCGTGCTGCTTGATAACGGCATGTCATATGGGCGCGTGATGACAACGTTTGCTCTTGGACCAGTTCTCGTTGCTGTGTTGGTCGCATTGCGATTTCCCGAGACTGCTCACCTCGAACTGGAAACCATCAACCCAGAGGACGCTCACTTAAAGGGTCTGTAACCACTGTCTAATCAGCGTTGCCACAAGTTCATCGTGGCCTTGTAATTCATGGCGTCCACCGTCGATCAGGTGAACCAGCGGAGGGGCCGGCAACAGGGCAAGCGCATCGCCCAATTCGGCTGGTGTGCCGAATTCATCACGTGTTCCGCTAATAAACAACGACTGTGTATTCAGTTGCGGAAGGTGCGCAATGCGCAATTGATCGGGCTTTTTGGGAGGATGCAACGGATAGCCAATGCACAC
>LIAZ01000092.1 GCA_001438985.1 Acidimicrobium sp. BACL17 MAG-120823-bin42
AATTTGAAGACGACATCGAAAACCTGCAAGATCAAGTTACGTATCTGCAAACCGAGGCCGGGCTTCAAGATGCAATCCGCAATCAACTGGGATACCTGCGATACAACGAGCGCCGCTTGCCAATGATGGATCTTCCTGCGCTTTCGACAGAATTACCCGACCGCTGGCCCTACACCATCGTGTCCACCATCATGTTGGTACGCAGTCTCGAGGCTGCTCAGCGTGCTGCGCAGGGAGAAATCTCCCTGCAACCCTTCACGCCCTAACCTGTTGTTAATTGATGTATCGCGAACGGAGTAGTTGTGGCTGGAAGCATTCTTGGTAATCGAGTACTGCGCAAAGAGGACCCAAAATTTCTTACCACGGGTGGCGTGTACGTTGACGACCTCACCAACGAACCACTGTTAGTCGGTGCGTTGTATGCGACCTATGTTCGTTCAACCGTTGCTCACGCCAACATCTTGGGCATTGATGTTTCCGAAGCATTGCAGTCCCCTGGTGTTGTTGCGATTTATACCGCACAGGACTTGCAACTTGAACCCGTTGCAGCAACTTACAATCCAACCGTCAAACGAACGCTGCTTGCTAGCGGGAAAGTTCGTTACGTTGGCGAGCCCGTTGCCGTAGTACTCACTGAACTCTCCAACCAAGGCGAAGACGCAGCAGAAAAAGTCATTATCGACTACGACATGCTCGAAACACTTGTTGACATGGAACAGGCAATGACCAGCACCACGCTGATCTATGAAGAGTGTGGAAGCAACGTGGTGTTTGACAGCACAGCACTCGGCATGCCCGACAACACGGGTGACACCATGTTTGCCAACTGCGAAGTTGTTGTTAACGGCAGATTCGTGAATCAGCGTGTTGCGCCCTGCCCGCTTGAAGTTCGTGGCTCGGCAGCAGCGTGGGACAGCAACGGTCGACTCGTGCAGTGGCTAAGCACGCAACACGCACAAGGCGCACGCGATGTGATGCAAGGTTCAAACAAACTGAGTGCAGAGCAAATTCGTGTCATCACCCCCGACGTGGGCGGCGGCTTCGGTGCAAAAATTGGTGCATACCCAGAAGAGATTTTGCTCGGACTGATTACTAAAACAATTGGGCGACCTGTGCGCTGGCGCGAGACCCGCAGCGAGTCAATGACTGCACTTGGCCACGGGCGCGCTCAAATCCAATTCGTGACCATCGGTGGAACCAAGGCAGGAAAAGTTACCCACTACCAAATGCATGTGTTGCAAGACTCGGGTGCATGGGTGGATGTAGGCGCAATCCTTGCTCCATTCATGACTCGCCCAATGGCATCGGGTGTCTATGACATCCCAAATATCGAGGTGCGTACAACATCTATTGCAACAAACACCACTCCCGTTGTTGCGTACCGCGGCGCGGGTCGCCCTGAGGCAACTGCAGCAATTGAACGCGCAATGGACATGTTCGCCGCAGAAATCGGTAAAGACCCCGCAGAAGTGCGTCGCATCAATCTGATTCCTAAGTTCCTTGAGCCGCATGCAACGTCAATTGGTCAAATTTATGACGTTGGCGATTACGAAGAGTCACTCGATCGCGTGCTTGCAGCCGCCGACTACGCGTCATTGCGTAAAGACCAAGCAGCGCGCCGCGCACGTGGCGATGTGAAGCAACTGGGCATCGGGGTAAGCGTGTACGTCGAAATCACAGCAGGCTCGAGCAGTGGCGAGGTCGCCAAGATTGAGATCACCCCTGATGGGCGCGCCATTGTGTACACCGGAACATCACCACATGGTCAAGGACATGTCACATCATGGTCAATGCTTGCATCCGATCAAACTGGTATCTCCATGGACAACATTGAAGTGGTGTGGGGCGACACCGATCTTGTTCCACAAGGCGGAGGAACCATGGGCTCACGTTCGTTGCAACTTGGTGGAACCGCAGTCTTTGTTGCAGCCGGCGAATTAGTCGAGCAAGCACGCAAACATGCGGCCCGATTACTTGAAGCCAACGAAGAGGACGTGGTGTTTGATAAGGCCGCCGCAGCGTTTCATGTTGCGGGCACACCAGCAGTGGCAAAATCGTGGGCGGATCTTTCAACTGCACTTGTTACAGATGGTGGCTTAGTGCAAGAAACCAACTACGCCTCGCAAGGCCCGACATTTCCTTTCGGTGCTCATGTTGCCGTTGTTGAGGTGGATACCGAAACCGGTCAGGTAAAACTCGTTCGTCATATTGCCTGCGATGATGCGGGCAAGGTGCTCAATCCGTTGCTCCTTGATGGGCAAATCCATGGCGGAATCGCTCAAGGTGCAGCACAAGCGCTACTCGAAGAAGTGCGTTACGACAGTGATGGAAACCCCATCACATCAAATCTTGCTGACTACGCATTCATTTCGTCTGCCGAGTTGCCGAGTTTTGAAGTAATCCATATGGAAACCCCTACCCCTCGCAACCCACTTGGGGCAAAAGGTATTGGCGAGTCGGGAACGATTGGATCTACCCCTGCAGTGCAATCTGCTGTTGTCGATGCGCTTGCGCATTTGGGTATCCGTCACATAGACATGCCTGCCACACCAGAGCGTGTGTGGACTGCCATCTCACAACACAGCTGAGTTCCTCCAACTACATCCACATCATCTTCGTTTATCTATGGTGAGGGTATGACAGAACCCTTAGCAATGGCGCCAATCGTCGCCGAAAACCTGGTGCGACATTTTGGTGATGTTGAGGCGGTAAACGGTATTGATTTGCAGGTCAACGCCGGAGAAATATTCGGTTTCTTGGGGCCAAACGGCGCTGGAAAAAGCACCGTGGTGCGCATGCTCACCACGCTGCTGCGCCCAACTTCGGGCAAGGCATTCGTTGCAGGATTTGATGTTGCCAAACATCCAAACGAAGTCCGTCAGCGCATTGGCGTTGCACTACAAGACGCAGCCATCGACCCGTTGATGACGGGTGTCGAATTGTTGCGCTTGCAAGCCGTGTTGTACTCCATCCCAAAGTCGAAGATGAAGTCACGAGCCGATGAACTTCTTGAGCGTGTTGGTTTGACTGCTGCAGCAGATCGTCGCGTTGGTACATATTCGGGTGGCATGCGTCGTCGTCTCGACTTAGCACTCTCACTGATTCACCAACCAACGGTGTTATTCCTTGACGAACCAACAACTGGACTCGACCCAATGAGCCGAGTTTCGCTGTGGGAGGAAGTGCGCAGATTAAACAATGAGGGCACCACAGTGATGTTGACTACGCAATATCTGGAAGAAGCCGATCAACTGGCCGACCGCATTGCAATCATCGACAAGGGCGTCATTGTGCGCGAAGGAAAACCACAAGAACTGAAGGCCAGTGTTGGGTTCCCAACTTTGGTGATTAATGTTTCACGCGATCAACACGAACTCGCCAAGTCGATCCTGATGGGTTTTGGCGATCTTCGACCAACCGCTGAAGGAACTTTGGGTGTTGGGCTTCGTGGCGGCGCAGAAGCAGTTACCGATGTCGTACGAAAACTCGATGAGTCTTCAATTCGCGTTCAACATCTTGAACTCAACGAGCCAAGCCTGGATGATGTGTTTGCCGAAGCAACTGGGCATCGCCTTGAGGGTGCCCAGCAATGAGCACTGCTCTCTCGCTACGACAAACGCAAGCGCTCACTGTACGTTCGACCAAAGCGTTGCTGCGTCAGCCAGCATTAGTTGCACCAAGCATTTTCTTTCCCATCTTCTTTGCATTTCTCGGGGCTTCATCATTTGGCAAGACAACCAACATTCCGGGCTTTCCTCAAGTTGAATCCTTTTTGCAGTTTTCACTTGCGTCAACCGTCGTGCAAGGAGTGCTCTTTGGTTCAGTCACGGGCGCGGCGGCACTAGCAACCGACATTGAGAATGGTTTTTTTGATCGCTTGCTCCTTTCGCCAAGCACGCGCAGCGGCATTTTGATCGGACGCCTTGCTGGCAGCGCAATCTTTGGCGCAGCGCAATCGCTGATTTTCATCTTGCTGTTGTTGCCATTTAATGCCCCCGTTAAATCAGGGGTTATAGGCATTGTTGCCTTGTCGGTCTCTGGTGGAATTGTGGCTCTCGCCATCGGATCAATCATGTCGTCTGTTGCTATTCGCACGGGTTCAGCCGAAGCAGTGCAAGGTGCGTTCCCTTTGCTCTTCGTTCTGCTGTTCTTTTCGAGTGCGTTCTTTCCTCGAGAGACAATGTCCGGTGCGTACAAGCGCATTGCCGACATCAATCCCATTTCATATCTCGTTGAAGGCATGCGTACCTTGGTGCTTGACGGCTTTAATATGCAGGCGCTAGCAAAAACACTGTTTATCCCCACTGCAATTTGTATTGTCGCGGTTGCCTTGGCCCTTACTCAACTCCGTCGCAGGATCAGCGCACAATGAGCACCGTTCGCAGTTCGCAAGCACTCATGATGCGTGGCTTCCGCACCATTGTGCGACTTCCCTCGGCATTCTTTCCATCACTCGCAATGCCCGTGTTTACGATGATTGCCTTCTCTGGTACGTACTTTGCCATTACCAAACTTTCGGGATTCCCCACCGATCGCTCGGTCAACTGGTTTATGCCACTTGGTATCTGCTTTGGTGCAGCCTTCAGCGGAATCGGCCTTGGGTTCGCCACCATTCGCGATATTGAAACCGGTTTTTATGACCGACTTCGCATGTCGCCAGTTTCACGTCGCGCATTAATTGTCGGCCCACTGTTCACCGCTTGGACGCGAGTCGGCATGTTGTGCGCCTTTGTCATTCCCATTGGCTTGCTGCTCGGAGTGCGGTTCACGAGCGGCCCACTTGGTGTGCTCGCACTCGTTGTAGCCGCGCTTGGTGTTTCGACAGTTTCGGTGGGCTGGGGCCTTGGCCTTGCATTCCGCTTTGGCGATATGCGCGCCGCTGCGATTATGCAGCTGACCATGTTTGTGGTGATGTATCTCTCTACAGCACAGATGCCTCTTCCACTGCTCGAGGGCTGGTTGCATACGGTGGCGCGATTTAACCCAATGACCAATATTCTGCGTTTGGCTCGCCAAGGCTTGGTGTCGCAGTCAAATGTTGATTACTTGTCATGGGCAAACACGTGGGGTGGCCTAGTTGCTATTGTCGCCATGTCTGCTTTGACATTGACTTTTGCT
>LIAZ01000093.1 GCA_001438985.1 Acidimicrobium sp. BACL17 MAG-120823-bin42
GGCACGCGAGGGGTCGAAGGAAAGATCAGGGCAGCGCAGTATGCGCGAGAAAACAACGTGCCATGTCTTGGGCTGTGCTTGGGCATGCAAGTGATGACGATCGAGTTTGCTCGTCATGTTCTTGGGCTTGCCGATGCCCATTCGACTGAGTTTGATGCCTCAACACAGAATCCGGTTATTGACCTCATGGTTGATCAGCGTGATGTCACCGACATGGGAGGCACCATGCGGCTTGGTGCGTATTATGCGCAACTGGAGCCGGGCACGAAAGTTGCTGCTGCGTATGGTGAGTCAGTAGTGAGTGAGCGGCATCGTCATCGCTACGAATTCAACTCTTCGTATCGTGCTCGCTTCGAGGAATCGGGATTCATATGCAGTGGTTCATCGCCCGATCGTCGGTTGGTTGAATTCATCGAGTTGAATGACCACCCATTTTGGGTAGGCACACAAGCACACCCCGAATTTAAGAGCAGGCCAGATCGTCCTCATCCTTTGTTTCGCGAGCTCATCGGTGCGTCGCTAGAGCATCGAGTCAAGCGCATGAATGCATCAGAAACCCAAAAGTCAACTGATCCTGCGTCGTCGTTGAGTTCCTGAACTCTGTGATGTCAACGCTGGCCCACAGCGAGCGTTTTCTCACGTGGATGACGATTGAGCAAGGACGTTCGCCCCGCACAATCGATGCGTATCGTCGTGACATTGCCGTGTATGAAAAGTTTTTGATTACTCAGGATTGCGATGTGTTGACCAGCAGTTCCGAAGTGGTTGAACGTTACATTGCGTCGTTGCGTTCATCGGGAAAAGCTGCAAAATCGGTAGCAAGAATGTACGCAGCGGTGCGAATGCTGCATCGTTATCTCATTGAGGAGCGCATCCGAAGCGATAATCCAACGCTTGGTGTTGACGGGGTGAAAGTTCCTAGTGGAATCCCGAAAGCGTTGTCGGAGGATCAGGTTTCTCGAATATTGGCATCTGCATCTGGGGTCGATTCGCTAGCGATTCGTGACCGCGCACTGCTTGAATTTTTGTACGCGACCGGCGCCCGAATTTCTGAGGTGTGTGGGTTGAGTCTTTCGGACATTGATATGGAGTCGCAACTGGTCAGGTTGTTCGGAAAAGGTGCGAAAGAGCGAATTGTTCCCTTCGGAAGCCACGCCAAGAAGGCACTTGAGGAATGGCTTGGGGTAGGAGGCAGGCAAATGGTTGCCCCAGAGCAGTGGGCAAAGCGCGATCATGCCGATGCAGTGTTTCTTGGATCACGGGGTACAAGGTTGAGCCGACAGGCGGCTTGGGGGATTGTGCGTAAGTATGCGCGTCTGGCTCAGATCGGAGAGGAGATTTCCCCTCATGTTCTGCGGCATTCGTGCGCAACACACATGTTAATTCATGGTGCCGATTTGAGGATTGTGCAAGAACTACTTGGACATGCGTCGGTGAGTACGACTCAGATCTATACACGCGTTGATAACGAGGTGTTGTTTCGTATGTACAAGGATGCCCATCCGCGGGCGAAGATTGGTTTTGGTATCAACCAATGATGATGCACCTTGTTCGTCGGTTCGTTCGCTCAATTGGTGGTCGTCAGGTGACAGAACAGCAGTTGCTATGGGTGAGCGAGGTGCTCAATCAAAGCGAGCTCGCATTATGGAAGCAGATGAGTAATCCCGATCAACGCCACAGTGTGTACGTCGGAGAGCGATTTGTAGCCCTGTTGCCCAACGCGACACAACAGGAGATTGCAGGGGTGCTGCTACATGACATCGGGAAAATCGAAAGTAAGTTGAACACGTTTGAGCGAGTTGTTGCAACGATTGTTGGTCCACGTTCATCACGCTTTCGTTCATATCACGATCATGAACGAATCGGAGTCGAGTTGCTTACGCAGGCTGGATCTTTGGAAACAACGATTGGTGTGCTCAATGGGTGCGCATCACCCAAGGTGGTTCGGGCGTTCCGCGACGCTGACCATATTTAGCTGCGTGATCAGCGAGGATAGAAACCGATTGCTCGGTGTGCGCGTTCAAGCGTCACTTGGGCAACAGCAGTTGCCTTCTCAGCACCGATGCGCAGCAATCGACCGAGTTCGGCAGGGTCGCCTATCAATTCGTTGTAACGCTGCTGAATAGGCGCGAGCATCTCTGCGACAGCAGCACCACAATCAGATTTAAGAGAACCATATTGGTGGTATTGGTCGGCGAGTGTTGTTGCAGGCGTGTTCGTGACAGCACCCAAGATGTCGAGCAAGTTAGCGATGCCGGGTTTGGCATCTCGGTCGTAGCGCACCTCATTGTCAGAGTCGGTCACTGCGCGTTTAAATTTCTTTTCGATGACTGATGGAGCATCAAGCATGTACACACAGCCCGCTTCGGTCTCAGATGATTTGGACATCTTTGATGTTGGGTCGGTCAAGTCCATGACACGAGCACCTGCCGGAGGAGTGACGGCTTTTGGCAATACAAACGTGTCGCCAAAACGGTGATTAAAGCGCGTGGCGATATCACGGGTAATTTCGATGTGTTGCCGTTGGTCATCGCCGACGGGAACTTCGTTCGCGTCATAGAGCAAAATATCGGCTGCCTGAAGTGCTGGATATGTGAACAAACCTGCAGACACGAAGTCTGCTTCTCGCTTTGCAGACTTGTCTTTAAATTGTGTCATTCGACTGAGTTCGCCAAAACTGACGGTGCATTCCATGATCCAGCCAAGCTGGCTGTGTTCGGCAACATGGGACTGAACGAAAACGGTTGCGACAAGAGGGTCTAGTCCAACAGCGAACAGCATTGCGGCGAGCTCGATGGTGTTTCTGCCAAGCTCGCCAGGTGTGTCGGTCACGGTAAGTGCGTGAAGGTCGACAATGCCGTGAAACACATCATTGGCGTGTTGTCCGCTTACCCAATTGCGCAGGGCTCCGAGGTAGTTTCCGAGGTGCACATCACCCGTTGGTTGGATACAAGAAAGAACTCGGGCCACGGTGCAACGCTAGTAGACAAAGGCGATTTGGCTCAGGACATTTAGGGTTGGTGAACTAATCTGTCGGCATGGCTTTTGAGGTAGCAACCCCGGTGTATGACGGGCCGTTTGACCTCTTGCTCCATCTGATTTTGAAAGAAGAGGTGGATATCCACGAGGTGTCGTTGACACGAATTGTGGAGGCATACCTTGAAGAGATTCAGCGGATGCAGATGCTCGATCTTGACGTTGCAACAGAATTTTTGTTGATTGCGTCAACATTGGTCGAATTAAAGACCAGGCGATTATTGCCGGGTAAGCAAGACATGGATCTTGATGAAGAGCTCGCTCTGTGGTCGGAGCGCGATTTGCTGCTGGCGCGGCTGCTGGATTGCAAGACGTTTAAAGACGTTGCTTCGGTGTTTACCCAATTGGCGGAACAAGCGAGCCTGAGCTATCCGCGTCGATCCGGTCCAGATGAACGATTCGCAGACTTGATGCCAGACATGTTGGAAGGCGTTACGGCCGTGCGTTTGCAGCGAGCATATTTGCGTGCAACCCAACCAAAGCCACCGACAGCAATTGATTGGTATCACGTTGCACCGATTAGGGCGAGCGTTGCTGATGCATTGATGGAGATGTTGGAGACCTTGCCAAAGCTTGGCAAGGTGACTTTTAAACAAATTACTGAAGCGATTCACGATCGAATTGAAGTTGTGGTTCGATTTCTTGCGATTCTTGAATTGTTCAAACAGGGTCGCATCAGTTTGGAACAAACGGATCGCTTTGGAGATATTGAAGTGATGTGGACTGCAGGTGATGACACCGGCTTTGTGTCGGTAATGCAAATAGACGACTACGAAGGATGATCAGGATTTCATGAGCGATAGCAATTCACGTGCTGACAATGTTTCGGCCGAATCGGTTCGTGCCTTAGAGGCGATTTTGATGGTGGCGATGGAGCCAGTTGACCCATCGTTACTTGCCCAATTGCTGGAGTTATCCGTAGCTGGCGTAGAAGGTTTGTGTGAACGACTAGCGGCAACATACGACGAAGCTGGACACGGCTTTGCCTTGGTCAAAGTTGCTGGTGGATACCGCTTTCAGTCGCACCAAGACATGGCATCCTATGTCGAACGTTTTGTGCTCGATAGTCAGCAGGCACGAATATCATCAGCAGCACTTGAAACACTTGCCATCATTGCCTATAAGCAGCCAATTTCGCGCGGCCAAGTTGCCGCAATTCGTGGTGTAGATCCAGACGCGGTAATGCGCACTCTGCAGGCACGTGGTTACATCACTGAATCCGCGCGTGATGATGGTCCTGGTCAGGCAGTGCTCTTCAGTACGACACCGCTGTTTCTCGAACGGCTTGGAATTGAATCACTCGCAGCACTACCCGCCATTGCGGATTTCGTTCCTGATGCTGCAGTTGTTGAAGCGCTGGAGCATGGATTGCGCATCGTCCCGCAAGCCGAATGAACGACGAGGGCGAACGACTGCAGAAAATTCTTGCACAGCGAGGTTGGGGCAGCAGGCGAGCCTGTGAAGAGATCATCGCAGAGGGTCGTGTATCTGTTAATGGTGAAATTGCGCAGTTGGGCAGGCGAGTCAATGTAGAAGTTGACACTGTGGAAATTGATGGCGCGCCGGTCGGTGTGCGACCCGATTTGGTGTACTACCTCGTCAATAAGCCAATCAATGTGATCAGCACGGCGATTGATACACACGATCGGGAGACAGTTGTTGACATTGTTCCTACCGAGCCGCGCGTGTATCCGGTCGGCCGTCTCGATGGGGATTCTGAAGGGTTAATTCTTTTGACCAACGATGGGGAATTGACGCACCGCATCACGCATCCACGCTTTGGTCTCGATAAGGAATATCTCGTTCACGTGGAAGTGGGTTCATCTGATGTCAGCGATACATCAATTCATCGATTGCGCAAAGGGATTGAACTCGATGAAGGCGTTACGGCTCCCGCAGAGGTAAGCAGGTTGCAGGAAGGTGTCTTGAAGTTCGTCATCCACGAGGGTCGTAATCGCCAAATACGACGAATGTGTGAAGCGGTTGGTCATCCAGTTGTGCGACTGGTCCGCACTCGAATTGGACCAATTAGGGATGCAACACTCAAACCAGGGCAATGGAGAACACTGACGAACGATGAAGT
>LIAZ01000094.1 GCA_001438985.1 Acidimicrobium sp. BACL17 MAG-120823-bin42
TGCACGATCAGTTGATGCCGGCTTGCTGGCCAGTCGCATTCCTGCTGTGTTGTCACAGCATCTTGCTCATGTTGCATGACGAACTCGGATCACTAGCCCCATACTTTCAGTCGCCCCACATCACCGAGGTAATGGTTAACGGCGACACATCGGTGTTTACCGAAACCAGCGATGGCATTCAGTACGAGCGCGAACTACACCCAGGCGAACTGCACGCAATCGTCGAGCGTATTTTGCTTCCGCTTGGCAAACGCCTCGACAGGGTCTCTCCAATTGTCGATGCACGCTTGCGCGATGGTTCGCGACTGTGCGCAGTGATTCCGCCCGTCAGCACCCAAGGCATGTGCGTGAGCATTCGCCGATTTACCGAGCAGCCACTTTCGCTCGAGCACTTTGCACCACCTCACGTTGTACAACTACTCCTGAATGCCGTGCAGCAACGCAGCAACATCGTGGTATCGGGCAAAACCGGAAGCGGCAAAACATCGTTGCTCAATGTGTTGTGTAGCCATCTGCACAACAACGAACGCGTGTTGTGCCTAGAAGACGTGCGCGAACTACGCATGCATCAGCCCAACGCTGTGCAACTTGAAACCCGGCCAAGCAGTGCCGAAGGTGTTGCCGAAATCTCAATGACCGATCTCGTACGCACTGCGCTTCGCCTTCGCCCCGACCGCTTGATTATTGGCGAAATTCGCGGCACCGAAGTAATCGACATGCTTGCAGCACTGAATACCGGTCACTCGGGCTCGATGTCTACGTGTCATGCCCACAGCGCAAGCCAGGCACTCGGCCGCATTGAGTCGCTGATGTTGCAGCACTGCCCGCAATGGACACGCGAAATCATTCGCGATCACATTGGTTCGGCGATCGATCTTGTTGTGCACGTCACTCGCAATGCAGCCGGGCAACGACGCATCAGTGAAATCGTAGAAGTTCCTCAGCCGTTCACGGGCAGTGTCTCGGTTGTCTGGAACAGCACTCAACAACAACTGCCTCGTCGTCAACGTCTTGCATCATGAGCGAGGTAATCGGCTTCGTAATACTCGCTATTGGCACAACAAGTGTTGGTTGCACATGGTGGATTGTTGCCGACATCGTTTTGTCGAGACGGTGGTCGCGCACGTGGGTGCACACGCGCCTTGCACCCACAAGCCCACTCGTGACCACACATGACGCTGATCACGACAACTCCATTGCCGACTTCCTCGATGCAATTGCGCGCGATGTGCACAGCGGTTTTTCGCTCACCTTGGCATTTGTGAACACGGCAGATCGCTTTGCCAACGTGGCTTGGTGGACAGAGCCCATCGCAGTGCAGTGCATGCGCGGCCATTCACTTGCACAAGCTATTGCCGACACCACGCCAACCAACTGGACACCCGATGTACTACTGGCCACCCGCACACTGGCCGTTGCCAGCAATGGTGGTTTTGGTATTGCAACAGCGCTGGAGAAGAGCGCATCCATTCTTCGCGAACGCGACCATATTGCGCGCGAACGTATCGCCCAGACCGCTCAGATTCGTATCTCTACATCGGTGTTGTCATGGATGCCCGTGGTCATCTGCGCCTGGGTGCTTACCAACCAACCGATATCGCGACAGTTCATGTTCGCCTCGCCTTTTGGCGTGATGTGCCTGGTGTTCGGCGTCGTCTTTAACGTTGGCGGACGACTGTGGATCTCACGGATTGCTCGCGGCAACACATGATCGTTCTGTGGGTTGTTGTGGGCGTTGCATGGTGGCACATTACGTCTCGCTCAAAACGCAAGGCACGCGCTGCACGCCAACTGCGCGAAAGCATCAGCGACGTTGCCGACATGTTGTCGGTGTTGTTGCTTTCTGGCCTGTCAACCCCTCAAGCACTACAACAGGTGTACCTCTACGCCGACCCACCGTTACACGATCACCTGCGCGACAGCGCACAACTGCTCACTAACGGTGCACGGCTCCGAGACGTAGTGCACCAACTACGCACCAGCCTTGGCGCTCACGCTTCGTACTTGTGCGAAGCATTGCTTGCCAGCGAACGCGATGGTCTTGCCATTGGCCCCATGCTCGATCGGCTCAGTTCTATTTCGCGTATGCAACGCCGCCAACAACACGACAGCGACGCGCGACAACTTCCCATCAAAATGGCGCTGCCACTTGTTGGTTGTGTGCTGCCGTCTTTTGTTCTCTTAGGGATCATCCCGTTGTTTGCAGGAACCTTTATCGGTCTTGGCGCACACATCTCGGCATGAACACTGTCAAACACGAATCTGGTCAAGCCACCACCGAATACGCATTGGTCTTGCTCGCAGCAGCAATCATCGCGCTACTTGTAATTGCATGGGCCACCAATGGCGAAGGAGCAAGTCGCATTGGCGACATGTTTAACCAAGTCTTCGACGACATCATGGGTCGCGCGCAGTCACTTGGCTAAACGTCAATCAACCGAGCGTGGCCAGGCTGCAGTCGAGTTTGCACTGATCCTTCCTTTCTTCGTGTTGGCAATTGCATCATTGCTGTATGCAGCACTACTGATTCGTGATCAATTAGCTCTGTGGCATGGCGCGTACGCAGGCGCCTATGCGGCATCACTTGAACCAACCAATCACGATGCCATTCGTCAAGCAGTGGTATCCGAATCAGGTTTCAGTTCTGTCACGGTTGTCACTACACAGAACGATCGATACATCACGGTGCAGGTAACAACAGCGCGAACGATCCCGCTGTTACTTCTCAACCAATCCATTCGATTGTTTCCATTGCACGCCGACGTCACCATGCACGTTCAAGATGTCGGTGGATAAACACATCGGAAAATAAAAAACGGCCGGTGTCCTCAAGGGAGGTGGACACCGGCCGTTATGACTTGCCTATTGGGGGGTTATTAGGCGTTGTCTTCTACAACTCCGGCTGGCTCAGGAATATTCCCTGGCTTACCCATCCCGTTTCCGTGATGACCGCGACCACCATGTCCTCGTCCACCGCGACCTGGCTTATCGCCCATACCTGCAGGGCGAACCTTGTTCACCATGGCGGTTACTCGGGTAGTTACTTCGGCCAACTTTGCATCGGCTTCGGCCTGTGTCATCTTGCCCTCGGTAACTTCCTCGGCAAGGTGAGCTTGTGCCTTGGCCACGAGCAGGTTGACCACTGCCGAAACCTCGACACCCTGAGCCTTGGCCACATCGGCCAACGACTTGCCGCTGACAAACTGATCCTTCAACTCTGCTTCCGTCAGTTTCAACAATGCTGCAACCTCTGTTGCGCTCTTGGCCATCCCGCCAGGACCGCGACCATCATGTGCTGGCCTCGAAATTCCTGCCTTCGCCGCAAAAGACTGTGCACTTACAGTGCCCACTCCTGCCGCAGCCGAAACAGCTAACGCTCCAATGAGTGCCGCTCCTCCGATGATCTTCATTCGTTTGTTCACCATGTTCGTTCCTTTCATCTGCGACCGGGGGATCCGTGCGCACAATGATCATGTGATGTGTTGGTAAGAATCAGAACAAATCAAGGTAAGAAACAGTAAAGAAGTATTGATGTCCTATGAATACACGGGTTTGCGGGCAGATACCGTCAACGATATGAAGTCTGCAGCCAACGCCGAGTTTGTGATCGTCGTTGCTGAGGACGATCCGTCGGTGCGCAATGCGGTGCAACGAGTGCTCGAACTTGAGGGCTACAACGTGAGTGTTGCCCCGGACGGCAATGCGGCACTTGACATGATTGTGTCGGTAAAACCCCATGCGGTCGTGATGGATGTGATGATGCCCTTTGCAGACGGGCTCACGGTTACACGCGAGTTACGACATCGGGGTATCCGCACCCCGATTTTGTTGCTCACAGCGCGCCATGAAGTTGGCGACCGTGTTGCTGGGCTGGATGCTGGTGCTGATGACTACCTCGTCAAGCCTTTTGCTGTTGATGAATTACTTGCACGTGTTCGAGCACTGCTGCGTCGCAACGAATCGCTAACTTCACCAACACTGCTTTCACTCGACGACCTCACACTTGATACATCTAAACGCGAAGTGAAACGCGGTGAAAATACTCTTGATTTGACAAAGACCGAGTTTGATTTATTACATATTTTGCTTGAGCAACAAGGCATCGTGTTATCACGTGACTATCTGTATGAACATATTTGGGGATTCAACTTTGAGACCAACTCAAAATCTTTAGATGTCTACATCGGTTATCTTCGCCGCAAACTTGATGCCATTGGGACAGAGAAGTTGTTGCACACGGTACGTGGCGTTGGCTATGTGATGAGGAAACCGTGAGTATCCGCACTCGGCTCATGCTCACCACGAGTGCAATTGTCCTCGTCATTGTCAGCGTGCTATCAATCGGTATCTATTCCACATTTTCGCGTCAACTCGTGCAGCAAGTTGACCAGACTCTGAGTAACCGTGTGGTAATGATCGCCGACTCACTGCGTAGAGAAAACTCGCGCCAAGTATTTGGTCGTCAGCGCAACCCGCTCAACGAGGCGCTACTGCCAACACGCTTTGATACCGTCACCCAAGTAGTAGACACATTTGGAACTGTGGTCATTGCACTCGGCGAAGTTGAGTTGCCCGTTACCGAACGCACCATCAGCATCGCCAACAGCCCAAGTCGCGGCGCATTTCACGACACCATCACGGTTGACGGCGATCGATATCGAATGCTTACGGTGCCTCTCGTTGGCGGGGGCGCACTACAGATTGCAAAGGACATCAACGATTTACAGCGTGCACAAAATGCAATGCGCGGGTGGTTGTTGGCCCTTGGGCCAGTTGGCATTGCCATTGCGGCACTGGCTGGATGGTGGGTTGCACAACGCACCACTCGCCCTATTCAACAACTTGCTTCAGCGGCACAAGACATTGCTCGCACACGCAATCTGGCAACCACCCTTACCATCAGCGGTGATCGTGAAGTAACACAACTTGCCACCAGTTTTAACGCCATGTTGCACGCGCTTCATCAAAGCAGCGATCAGCAAAAGCAGTTGGTACAAGATGCCAGCCACGAATTGCGAACCCCGCTCACGTCGCTGCGCGCAAAT
>LIAZ01000095.1 GCA_001438985.1 Acidimicrobium sp. BACL17 MAG-120823-bin42
ATCCATCCCCACAAGTGATCATCGGTTTCGCCTCTCGCGTGATGGAACTCCACTTGCGTGCCACCGGCATTGATCGTGAGTTGCTCGCGGAATGATTCATCGGTGCGCATGGTGTTGCGCGGCAGGAACCGCTGCAGATTTTCACCAATATTGAGACCCATTTCGGAGCGAGTGCCGCCGAACTGGCGTTGATTAATCGCCACATTCCAGCCATTAGTGGTGTTGTAACGATCGATGCGAACGTCAACGTTTTCGTGTCCAATCACGTGTGGTTTTGGTGCACCATTATTCTCTGCGTCTTTGGCAAAAGCAAAACTTCCACCAACGTGGTCGGCGTGTCCGTGTGTATAGACAAGCGTGCTAATTGGCGACTTTCTCCAAGAGCGTATGGAGTCAACGACCGCGATTCCGCTGCCTGCTCCCGAAGCATCGAAGCACATCAAGCCATCGCCGGTATCCCATACGATGCTGTGGCTAAAGCTTTCGACGATCGCAAGATTGTCGGCTAGTTCGGTGATCTCGTTGGTCACTCGGTTGAGTGGTTGGTCAACAATTCCTGAGTCAATGACCTGTGTTGATAATTCAACGGGATGCATTGGGCTCCTTTGGTAATCCGAGCACTCGCTCTCCAAGAATGTTACGCATGACATTTGAGGTACCACCCATAATGGTGTATCCCGAGGCGTAGGCAAGCCCTTGCGTGACGTCGTCCCACATCATCGCGTCTGCGCCAAATACCTTGAACACAAAGTTGGCGATTTTGGTTTCAAGTTCGGTACAGAAACATTTTGTGGCAGCAGAAAACCCTGCAGGTGCTTGCCTGAGTGTTTCCCGAATCACCAAAATGCGTCCAACGCGGTATCCAATTTCGATGTCAGCAATCTCTTGTCGCACGCGAGAGTCGGAAGTGTCGGCACGCTTTACCGCCATGTCATACAAAGCCTTGTTCGACACCAAGCGGTCGATGCCTCCGCGCTCGTGTTCAAGTTGGCGCATAGTTTGCGCAAATGCACCCCCTTGTTTGCCGACAAGATTGTCTTTTGGAACACGAACATCGGTGTAAAACACTTCGCAGAAGTGGCGATTGGTGGTCATGTCCTGGATCGGCCGAACATCTATTCCCGGAGTATTCATTGGAACAATGATTTCGCTGATTCCTGCATGTGGCGGGCCGTCATTGCTAGTGCGACAGATGAGATAGCAGTAGTCGGCTACCTCGCCAAAGCTGGTCCAGATCTTTTGACCGTTGATTACCCATTCATCACCATCAAGTTGTGCAAAAGTTTTGAGCGAAGCAAGGTCGCTTCCCGCGTTGGGCTCGCTCATGCCAATGCACCAAGTGGTTTTACCAGCAAGCATGTCGGGCAAAAATGCTTCCTGTTGCTCGGGTGTGCCGTATGTGATGAGTGCAGGACCCATCTGTCGATCTGCAAACCATGATGCGGCAATTGGCGCTCCTGCTGCAATCATTTCTTCTGCAACGATGAGTCGTTCGATCGGTGGTCTTCCGCCACCGCCAAACTCGGTCGGCCATGTCATGCCGATCCATCCGTGACCTGCGAGTTCTAGCGAAAACTCTTTCGAGTATCCGTTCATCCACGTGTCGTTAAAGCGACCGCATCTGTTCACTGCGTCGTCGGCGACTTCACGAGCCCGAATGCGCAAGGCAACATGTTCATCTGACCAGGTGAAGTCCACGACTAGATAATAGGGAGTGGTGGGCTATTGTGTACAAGTCAGATACAAGTTGGTGACAATCAGGATCGGAGCACAGTAATGGCAACAAAGATCGCGACAAAGATCAAGGTGGTCAACCCCGTAGTTGAGCTTGATGGCGACGAAATGACGCGAATTATGTGGTCTTTCATCAAGGATCGTCTCATCCTTCCGTATCTCGATATCAACCTTGAGTACTACGACCTCAGTATCGAACATCGTGACGCAACGAACGACCAAGTAACGATCGATTCGGCACATGCAATCCTGAAACACGGTGTTGGCGTGAAGTGCGCAACTATCACGCCAGACGAGGCGCGTGTAAAAGAGTTCAATCTCAAGCAAATGTGGAAGTCGCCCAATGGGACCATTCGCAACATCCTTGATGGCGTGGTGTTCCGCGAGCCAATCATCTGCAACAACATTCCTAAGCTTGTTCCGGGTTGGACGAAGCCAATTGTGATCGGCCGTCACGCTCACGGCGACCAATACAAAGCAACAGACTTTCTCATTCCGGGTGAGGGAACCGTAACGATGACGTATGTTCCCAAAGATGGCAGTAAGCCAATCGAGATGAAAGTCGCCGATTTTAAGGGCTCTGGCGTGGTGATGGGTATGTACAACTTTGACGATTCAATTCGCAATTTTGCACGTGCAACAATGAACTACTCGTTGCAGCGCAACTACCCGCTGTTCCTCAGCACCAAGAACACCATCTTGAAGGCATATGACGGTCGCTTTAAAGATTTGTTTGAAGAGGTGTTCAAAACAGAGTTCAAAGAGCAGTTTGACAAGCAAGGCCTCACCTACGAACACCGCCTCATCGATGACATGGTTGCGTGCATGTTGCGTTGGGAAGGTGGCTATGTGTGGGCATGCAAGAACTACGACGGCGACGTGCAGTCCGACATCGTTGCGCAAGGTTTTGGTTCACTTGGGCTGATGACATCAGTGCTGGCCACGCCAGATGGGCGAGTGCTCGAGTCCGAAGCGGCACACGGCACCGTCACCCGTCACTACCGCGATCACCAGGCTGGCAAGAAGACATCAACGAACCCGATTGCATCCATCTACGCATGGACGCGAGGTCTAGAGCATCGTGGCAAGTTAGATAACACACCAGCACTTATTGATTTTGCGCGCAAAGTAGAGCAGGTTTGTGTTGAGGCTGTTGAGGGTGGCGAAATGACAAAGGATCTCTCGCTGCTTGTCGGTGGAAAGAGCGCTCCATGGCAAACAACCGAGCAGTATCTCGAAACTTTGGATCGCAGGTTGCAAGAAAAAATGGCGCAATAAAGATGCAAGCGATCGTGTTGCGCGGTTACGGCGATCCTTCGGTATTGCAATTCGAGAACATTCCGTCGCCACAATACGGTCGCGATGAGATTCTTGTTGATGTTCGCGCAACGAGCCTTAATCGTGCCGACTTGTTGCAGCGGATGGGTTTTTATCCCGACCCATTTCCTTCCACAGTTGAAGTTCCGGGTATGGAGTTCTCTGGACGCGTTGCTGCAGTGGGCGACCGAGTGAAGCTGTGGAGCGTTGGTGACGAAGTAATGGGCATAGTCAGTGGCGGCGCCTATGCCGAACAATTGGCAGTGCACGAACGGCAGGCAATGCGCATTCCGCACAATGTCTCACTTGCTAATGCTGCAGCGATCCCCGAGGTTTTCATCACTGCATGGGATGCACTTGTATTGCAGGGTGGCCTGACGAGTGGCAGGTGGGCACTCGTTCATGCTGGCGCTTCGGGCGTTGGTACCGCGGCTGTGCAGATCTGCAAAGCAATGGGTGCGCGCGTGATTGCCACGTGTTCAACTGCCAAGGTGGATGCGGTGAAAGCACTTGGCGCTGATGTCGTGGTTGATTACACATCCCAGGACTTTGTTGAGACAGTGAAACAAGCAACAAATGGCAAGGGTGTAGATGTCATCTTGGATGTCATTGGCGGCGAGTATCTCGATCGCAATGTGGCGTGCATTGCGGTACGCGGTCGCATCGTGCAGGTCGGGGTGATGGGTGGCGGCAATACGGCGTTTAATTTGGGGGCGTTGATGCCAAAGCGGGCCTCACTCACGGGAACCGTGCTTCGCGCCCGTCCGCTTGAGGAAAAGATCGCCCTCAGTCAGCGATTTTCACGCGAGATCACTCCGTTGTTCGAGTCTGGGTTGCTGCAGCCGGTGATTGACCGCCGGTATCCATTTACGGCAATTGCCGAAGCCCATGCGTTCATGGGCGCAAACGGAAACGTCGGGAAAATCGTTATTGATATTGCTGGCTAACTCACAGGGTTAGCGTTTTTGCATATCGACGTATGTGCGCTCATCTGCACCGTTGTACCACTGGCGAGGACGGCTGATTTTCTGCTCTTTGTCATCGAGTAATTCGACCATGTGTGCAAGCCATCCCACCGTGCGCGGAATTGCGAACAACACCGTAAACATTTCTTCAGGGAATCCGAGTGCCTGATACATGAGACCCGAATAGAAGTCGACGTTGGGGTACAACTTGCGTGAGATGAAGTAGTCATCTTTCAACGCAACTTCTTCGAGTTTGAGGGCAATGTCGAGTAGCGGATTCATTCCCGTGACTTCAAACACTTCGTACGCAGACTTTTTGATGATTACTGCGCGTGGGTCAAAGTTTTTGTACACGCGATGTCCAAAGCCCATGAGCTTTTCGTCGCCCTTTTTGACGCTCTCGATGAATGCAGGAACATTGGAAATATTGCCGATCTTCGTCAGCATGTGGATCACGGCTTCGTTAGCACCACCATGTAGCGGTCCGTACAAGCCAGCTGCTGCTGCTGCAGTTGCCGAGTATGGGTCGGTGTTGGCGCTGGCAACCACACGCATTGTTGTCGTGCCGCAGTTTTGCTCGTGGTCGGCATGAAGGATAAATAGCACATCCATGGCACGGGCAAGCGTTGGGTTGACTTCGAAATCATCACCAATGCGGTACATCATGTTGAGGAAGTTGTGTGCATATGACAGTGAATTGTCAGGAAGCACGAATGGCAAACCTGCCGAGAATCGATACGTCATTGCGGCAATGGTGGGGACTTTGGCAATCAGTCGAAGGATTTGCTTGTTCAGCAGTTCTTTGTCGAAGATGTCACGAGCATCGTCATAAAACGTGCCAAGGGCAGCAACAGCCGAGATGAACACACCCATCGGATGCGCGTCATAGTGAAAACCGTCCACAAAGCGCTTGCGCATGTTCTCGTGAATCATCGTGTGGTGCGTGATGTCGTAATTCCATTGCGCCAGCTGCTGCGAGTCGGGAAGCTCTCCGTTGAGAAGCAGGTAAGCCACTTCAGTAAA
>LIAZ01000096.1 GCA_001438985.1 Acidimicrobium sp. BACL17 MAG-120823-bin42
CTCCCGAGCACTGCGCGATTGCGCGTGCGGCTTGCCCCCAGCCGTGCAATGCTGAAATCCCTTCCAAGATGTCGGCGCCCGATGATGCCATTGCCAAGACAAGTGGGATTCGTTGGTTGCTTGCAGTGGTCGCTGCATTGGCGATAACACCCGAGGCATCTGCCGAAAGCGCGCCTCGATGAAACTCGGAATCAACGTCAACCCAGACAACATGACGCTGTGACTGTTCGAGAAAACGCACCTCGGACGATGCAGCGCCTTTGACTGCGTGCTGCAGTTGCACGCCCATTCGAATCGGCACGTGGGTGGACACGACTAGAGGTTAGTTGTTACACCAGGTTGGCGGTCGCCTGACTTGGCGATCACTGCTTGAGTGATATCAAGTGTCGCACGTGTTGGCTTGTTGGGGATTGGGCGTTTGCGAGATGCCCAGCCAACAACTCGGCGTGGTAACTCGGGAATTGCCACACGAGTGAAATCGCCTTTGACCCATCCGGGGATAGCAGTTGCCGGAACAATTGCAGGGCCAAAACCTTCAAACGCCATGCTCGTAAGCAGTCGGACGCCATCAATTTCGGCTTGTGCTTTCAGTGCAAGTCGCTGTACTCCTGCTGCGCGATCAATAACGCGTCGCAGTGATGTGTTGCGTGGCGCCAACAGCAACGGTTCTGTTGCTAATTCGGCAAGTGAAATGGTGTGTTTGCTCGCCCAATGATGTTTCGTGTGCACAAGCAACAGAAGATCTTCGGCAAAAAGTTCAACTAAATCAAGTTCAGGGTTGTCGATAGGGAAGTGAACAATGGCTGCATCCAATTCGCCAGCGAGTAATCGTGGCAGCAATGTTGATGAGCTTCCTTCGTAAATGATTGCGCGCACTTTGGGGTGTTGTTTCTGCAATGCGGGGAGCAGGCGAGGCATCAGCCACCGACCCGTGGTGCCGATCACGCCCAGGCGAGTGTCGCCCTCAACCTCGGTATCGGTTGATTGCACATCGGCTTCGATGTCTTCAAGCTCGTGGATAATCCGTCGTGCTCGATCAACGACCATCGCCCCATCCTCGGTGAGTTTGCCCGTAAGGCGCTCGACAAGGGATACCCCGAGCTCTTTTTCGAGCCGGGAGATATGTGCAGAGACATTGCTCTGCACGGTGCCGAGCGCTCGGGAGGCCGCCGAGAACGACCCGTGGTCGGCAATCGCGATCAGGCTGGCTAAATGGCGAATTTCCATATCGGTACTGTACTTGAAGGCCAGGCTGGGTATCACAGAAATAGATAGGTGATATCGCCGTGTTCGCCTTGAACGCTTACCCACGGGTAAGGCATACTTATTACATATCGCGGTGAGACCACCCCCATGGTCCACCCGAAAGTGACTCGGATGGCTCCCCCAGCCACCGATTCAAAGGTTGAGAGGCCCCGCATCGAGCGGGGCCTTTCCCGTTTCTATGGTCGAATGCTTTTGTCAATAGCCTGCGATTGTGAGTAACACCCACGTTCGCGCCGCAGCATTTATCGATCTTGATCGCACGTTGATCGGTCAGGCCTCAGGTCCGTTATTGAGTGCAGCATTGCGAGATGCGGGAGTGGTGTCGCAGTCGCGTTTGCCAGGTGAAGACATCTTGTATCGAGTATTCAATGTTGTTGGCGAAACACTGCCAAGCATGTTGCTTGCACGCCAAGGAGTTGCAGTGATGAAGGGGAAACCCCGACATGCAGTAATTGCCGCAGCAAATTCTGCAAGTGCACAACTGATGCAGCTAGTTCATCCCAAAGCACGAGCGATCATTGAAGAACACCGACGCAATGGAGTGAAAGTGGTGTTGGCAACAACCACGCCTCACGATTTGATTGCAACATTTGCACGTTCAATGGGTTTCGACGATGTTGTTGCTACACGATTCGATGTTGATGTAGAAGGGTTGTACACCGGCAAATTAGTTGGCCCATTTGCGTGGTCTGCCGGAAAACTTGAAGCCGTAAAAGCGTGGTGTCAAGAACATAATGTTTCACTCACAGACAGCTACGCATACTCCGACAGCGTGTTCGACGCACCGTTGCTAGACGCCGTGGGCTATCCACACGTGGTCAATCCTGATGCGCGTTTGGCTGTGATGGCAACTGCAAAGAAGTGGCCAACTGCGGTATTTGGCGATCAGTCATCAGCGACAAAGATTCCCGTCAATGCTTCCGACATTCAAAAGTTTGGATTGTTGTTTGCTCGTCCCGAGGTGTTTCCGTTTGCAAAAACAACTATTGAAGGAATCGAAAACGTACCGCAAAGTGGTCCCGTGATTTTGGTTGCAAACCACCGCAGTTACTTTGACGTGTTTGCTGTTGCCATGATGGTGGCACGCACAGGCAGAACCGTCAGATTTTTGGGCAAAAAGGAAGTGTTTGATGCACCCCTTATCGGCCAATTGGCGTCGTTGCTTGGTGGCATTCGAGTCGATCGTGCATCGGGCAGTGACGAACCACTCGAGCAAGCCGCACAATCACTCAACGCCGGAGAAATGGTTGCGATCATGCCGCAAGGAACTATCCCGCGCGGTCGTGCATTCTTTGATCCCGTGTTACGCGGGCGATGGGGTGCGGCTCGATTAGCCATGATGACCAATGCAACAGTCATTCCTATTGGATTGTGGGGGACAGAAAAAGTCTGGCCGCGCAGTGCAAAAATTCCTGATGTGTTCAACCTGTCAAATCCGCCATTGGTTTCGATCACGGTAGGTGAGCCAGTGCTGCTTGATTACAGCCAGATTTCCGATGAGTTAGTTGCATCCAATACGCAACGCATCATGGACGCAATCAGCCAATTATTGCCACCACAGGCGCGGCAACCGTACGAGCCAACCGACGACGAGTTGCGTGCAACATTTCCATCAAGTTATGTCGGTGATCCAGAGTCTGAAGCAGAGCGTCGCCCTGGCACCGACTAGTACACGGGTTAGTTGGTTACGGGCTTTTTGATTAACGCGATGATTGCCCCAACGATGACGGCAGTGATCGCCCCAAACAACAAGCGACCAGTAAGCCGATCAATGTTGAACGTGAGCTGGGCCGAGATGTATATCGCGGGCAGAAACAGCACAATCATTGCCATGCGAACGAGGTGATTCTTTGGTGTTTTCCACATAATGAAAATGCCAACAACACCAAACACGATGGTGTACATCAAGATGATTGACACCATGAGCGCAAGATCTGCCATTGGTCAGTTAGCTCTGTGCGTCGATGACTTTTTGTCGAACGACATTCAGTGCGCTTCCAGCCTTAAACCACTCAACTTGTTCCTCGCTGAAGGTATGTAACGCGGTGAAAGGTATTTGCTCGCTATTGCGTTGTTTGACGATGTAACACTGCACGGGCTGATCCGGCTTTGGTGGCATGCCACGAACGGTGATCACATCGGTTGGCTGAATCAGGTCGTAAACAGACGGATCCTCAAATGTCAGTGGAACGATGCCTTGCTTTTTTAAGTTTGTCTCGTGAATACGTGCAAACGATCGTGCAAGGATCACGCAGCAGCCACGGAAGCGGGGTTCCATAGCCGCGTGTTCGCGACTTGAACCTTCGCCATAGTTCTCATCACCAATTGCGCACCACTGGAACTTATTCTTGCCCCAGAGCATCGCAATCTCTGGGTATGGGCGTGTTTGTCCGTCGACGAGGTCGATTCCTTGGCCAACTTCTCCCGTGTACGCATTGACGGCGCCTTCAAACAAGTTGCCCGAAATGTTTTCGAGGTGTCCGCGGTACTTCAACCATTTACCAGCAGCGGAGATGTGGTCGGTAGTGCACTTGCCTTGTGCTTTCATCAACACGGGCATATTTAAGAAGTCGTTACCGTTCCACTTTTTAAATGGTTCAAGTAGTTGCAGCCGATCGCTCAATGGATCGACGATTACTTCAATGTGTGAACCATTTGCAGGTGGGGCAATAAAAGTATTAACACCTGCGTCGTAGCCCTTGGCTGGAAGTACTTCGCCAGTGGGAGCGTGCAGTGTGACGAGCGTGCCATCTGGGGCCTCAATCGTGTCTGTTGTTGGGTCAAAGTCCAACCTGCCAGCAAGTGCAAGCGCGATCACGGTGTCGGGGCTGGTAACGAAACTCAACGTGTTGGCAGAGCCATCGTTGCGCTTCGGGAAGTTGCGATTAAACGAGTTGACAATTGTGTTGGCCTTGCTGGTGATATCGCCCGAGCGTTCCCATTGACCAATGCATGGGCCGCATGCATTGGCAAGCACGGTTGCCCCGATTGCTTCCAAGTCGGCAAGCAATCCATCACGCTCAATCGTTGCGCGAATCTGCTCCGAACCAGGTGTAATCAGCAATTCACATTTGGCCTTCAAGCCGTGTGCTTTTGCTTGACGGGCTACCGAAGCGGCACGCGTGATGTCTTCATAACTCGAGTTGGTGCAACTTCCAATGAGTGCTGCTGAGATCTCGAGTGGCCAACCATTTGCTTGCGCTGCGGTGCCCAATGCAGCGCCAACTTTGTGTGCAAGGTCTGGTGTGTGAGGACCATTGATCAACGGCTTCAATTGTGAAAGATCGATCTCGATCACTCGGTCGTACATCGCGCCTTCGTCTGCGCGGAGGTGTTCAGTAACCATGCCGGCAGCGGCAGCGATGTCGGCACGGCCAGTTGCCGTGAGGTAGTCGGACATGTGTTGGTCGTAGCCAAAGACCGAACACGTTGCGCCAATTTCTGCGCCCATGTTGCAAATGGTTGCTTT
>LIAZ01000097.1 GCA_001438985.1 Acidimicrobium sp. BACL17 MAG-120823-bin42
AAGATAAAACCGATTTGTTCGCGACGTAAACCAGTAAGGGCCTTGTCGCTGAGGCCGGCCAACTCGGTGCCGCCAACAGAAACATTGCCGCTTGTCAGGGCATCCAACCCTGCCATGCAGTGCATCAGGGTTGACTTACCAGAGCCACTTGGCCCCATGATTGCAGTGAACTTGCCTGTCTCAAATTGCACGGAAACGTTGTCAAGAGCACGAACTTCGCTGTCTCCGTGACCGTAAATTTTGGAGACTTCGGTGGCGGTTGCGGCTGAGGGGTTATTCATACCCCTCAGCCTACGACCGATTCGTATCGAGCAAATTCTTAGTGGCTCAATTTACCCAATATTTACTTGGGTTGTGGCAACACGCGAAGGTAAGGCTTCACGGTTTTCCAGCCACCGGGGAACAAGGTCTTTGCTTCGTCATCGGATACTGCTGCTCCAATAATCACGTCGTTACCCTCTTGCCAGTTGGCAGGTGTTGCCACCTTAAATTTTGCTGTGAGTTGCAACGAGTCGATAACACGAAGCACTTCATCAAAATTTCGACCGGTCGAAGCCGGGTAGGTGATGGTGAGCTTCACTTTTTTGTCTGGTCCAATAACGAAAACGCTGCGAACGGTGAACGTGTCGTTGGCGTTCGGGTGGATCATGTCATACAAGTTGCTGACAGTACGATCTGAATCTCCGATCATCGGGAAGTTGACTGGCGTTCCCTGAGTTTCACCAATATCGCCCTCCCATTTTTCGTGTGATTCAACGCTGTCAACGGATAGTCCAATAACTTTCACGTTGCGCTTGTCAAATTCGGGCTTGATTTTTGCAACGTACCCAAGCTCGGTAGTGCATACCGGCGTGAAGTCCTTCGGGTGGCTAAACAGCACACCCCATGAATCGCCCAACCATTCGTGAAATGAAATTTCACCTTGGGTGGTGTGAGCGGTGAAGTCGGGTGCGACATCTCCTAGACGTACGGACATGGTGGTCTCCTTGTGAAGGTTGGGAAAACACCATACCTAAATCCCGACCATTATTGTCAACTTTTGCCCAAATCCACTCCATATGCGGATTTAAAAGCTGCGTAATACTCGGAATCGTCGTCGGTCGCGGCCATTGTCACCCAGTCGCTATCGGTTAGGCGTGCGCGACCCGCAACGATTTCGGGTCCGCCCCACGAACACGCGTAGCGCAACTGTGGCGTGTCGGTGGTGATTGCATGATGAATCAGTGCGCCGACCTCTTCGGCAGGAGTTGCGTTGACAATTCCTGCTGCATAAAACGCAAACATGCGTCGGTAGTGAGAGTCGTATGCGCCAGTCTGATTAGGGGCGTCAATGTTTTTTGCAAAAATTGAAGACTTTGTTACGCCGGGTTCAATAATTGCAACACGAATTCCAAATGGTGCAACTTCTTGGGCGAGTTCCTCACTCAATCCTTCGAATGCCCACTTAGATGCCACATATGGTGCTTGTGCAAGTGCGGCCAATTTGCCAACAACAGATGTGATGTTGACAATGGTTCCACTTCGTTGTGCACGCATCTTTGGTAGCACATGTTGCAAGCAACGAACTGCACCAACAACGTTGACATTGAAAGCGTCGTGAAACATCTGCGGAGTACTTTCTTCAACAACTCCGTTGCCGCCGATACCTGCGTTGTTGACAAGTACGTCAATGCGATCAGTTGTACGAAAAATGTCGTTGAATCCGAGTTGTACTGAAGAATCGCTAGCGACGTCTAATTCAATGAGCTCGATAACGACACCAAGGTCATGTGCGCGTGCTTGCAACTTGGCGGCCTTTTCGATTGATCGAACGGTGCCAAATACGCGGTATCCCTGCTGTGCCAATTGCAGTGCTGCGGCTCTTCCAATGCCAGAGTTTGCTCCGGTTACAACGGCAACGGGTGAAGTCGATGAGGTCATGACGCCACAATAAGCGCTCGCCTAGGTGGTCTGCGCAGGTGGGGGGTATCGTCTGCCCATGGTCACAACGTCTCGTTTTGCACAAGATTTGCCCACCACACTCGGCGCACTTCGCGCATCGGGTTGGCAGTCCATTCCGGTAAAAGAAGAACTCCGACGCAATGCAGTGGCGCGAATCGCTGCGGGTGAGCAACTGTTTGCAGGTGTCCTTGGGTACGAAGATACGGTGATGCCACAACTTGAGAATGCATTGCTTGCAGGACACGATGTGATTTTTCTTGGCGAACGAGGTCAGGCAAAAACTCGAATGATTCGCTCTCTTACAGGTTTGTTGGATGAGTGGATGCCGATCGTTGAGGGAAGTGAAATCAACGACGATCCCTACAACCCGGTCTCACGACATGCAATTGAGTTAGTAGAGAAAATGGGTGATGCAACCCCTATTGCGTGGGTCAATCGAGACAGCAGGTACGGAGAAAAACTGGCAACGCCGGATACGTCTGTTGCTGATTTGATTGGCGAAGTTGACCCCATCAAAGTTGCGGAAGGTCGTTATCTCAGCGACGAATTGACGATTCACTATGGGCTTGTTCCGCGTACGAATCGAGGAATTTTTGCGATTAACGAACTGCCCGACTTAGCAGAGCGCATCCAAGTTGGATTGTTGAACGTGTTGGAAGAGCGCGATGTGCAGATTCGTGGCTACAAAATTCGTTTGCCTCTTGATGTGATGCTCGTTGCATCTGCAAACCCGGAGGACTACACGAATCGTGGTCGCATGATTACGCCGCTGAAGGACCGCTTCGGAAGCCAGATCCGCACTCACTATCCACTTGAAGTGGATACTGAGATGAACATTGTTCGCCAGGAGGCACGTCCGTCAAGCATTGGCAGTGTGGTGGTGTCTTGGCCCAAGTTCATGGAAGAAGTGGTGACAACAATTAGCCACATTGCCCGAGCAAGTAGTCACGTCAATCAGCGCAGCGGTGTCAGTGTGCGCCTTTCGGTCAGCAACTATGAAACATTGGCAGCCAACGCTGTGCGTCGCGCATTGCGTATGGGAGAAACTGAAGTTGCACCACGAATTAGCGACCTTGCTTCTTTGGCGGCATCAACTGCCGGCAAGGTGGAGTTTGAGGCAACAGAAGACGGACGTGAATCAGCAATTCTTGAAAACATAATGAAGACTGCAGTGCTTCAAGTATTTAAGCAACACGTAACGGGTGAGAAAATTCGTGAAGTTGTAGAAGCATTTGATGCGGGTGTCGTCGTGCACGCAGGTGAAGATGTGGCTTCAGTGGCGTACGGAGCAATGTTTGGCGAAATTCCTGCATTGCAAAACATTGTCCATCAACTAGTCGGAAGCGATGCGTCGGTTTCAATGGAAGCAAGCGCAGTTGAATTTGTTTTAGAAGGCTTGCACTTGTCGAAACGTCTCAACAAAGATTCAGCTGGCTCGCGCGCGACATACCGCTCACGCGGGTAGGGGTCTATTAGCCAACGAAAGGGGAGCGATTCCACACTTCATTGATGTCATAACGACCATCAATCAGTGGCTCGCCAGCAATCACGACAACTTCAATCGGTTGGGCAAAACCAGGAAGTGACACAGGTGCATGTGGCACTGTGTACACACCAACCGGCAAATCAACCGCTTGGTCGAGTGGAATGAGAGTGCCCACGCCGGCAGCAGCGTCACACAGTCGAGCAGCCATGTTTGGCGCAGATCCGATGTAGTCCTGTCCCTCAAACAACATGGTGTCGCCCGTTGCGATGCCGATCCGTAATGACAAAGGTGCACATACAACGGCGGCGTTGCGCTGCAGCATCATGGCAAAGGTGATTCCATCTTCGGCCTCGACTGCGACAGCCATCAGACCGTCGCCAAGGTACTTGTCGATTCGCACGCCTTGATGTGAGCCCACTGCCCGAGCCACGCCACGGAAGTTTGCAAGCAGATGCGCGGCGGCACCATCACCGAAGTTTTCGGTGTAGTCGGTAAATCCTGAAAGATCTACGAAGATGAACGTTCGCCTGAACCGCATATCTGCCCCCAGCCTAGGGGTATGGTTCGCATATGGCATCTCGGTTTACCTACTCGCGGTGGGACGGCACCCAGCGCGGATTTGAGGTTGATGCCGATGCGTTGCTTGATGAGCTTGCCGATGATCTGACCTATCACGGGGATATCAATACGGCTCTGCGCAAGCTGATGCAAAACGGAATGCGTGATGCAGAAGGCAGAGAGATTCCGGGTCTGCGCGAGTTGATGAAACGCTTGCGAGAGCAGCGACAGCAGATTCAAGAGCGAGGCGACTTAGGTGGTGTATATCAAGAGATCGCTGACGAGCTAAACGACATTGTTGATGAAGAGCGCCATGTCGCCGGAAGCAACTTCACCTTAGACATGTTGCCAGACGATCTTGCAGGGCGAATTCGCGAATTACAGCATTACGACTTTGAATCGAAGGAAGCCGAACGCCGATTTGAAAACCTGATGGAAAAGTTGCGCGAACAATTGATGCAGCAACAACTCGACAAAATGTCAAGTGCCGTTCAAAACATGTCACCCGAGCAGATGGCAAGAACCAAGGACATGATGGCCGCGCTCAACAACATGCTCGAACGCCGAAGAAATGGCGAAGATCCTCAGTTCGAACAGTTCATGGAAGAGTTTGGAGATTTCTTCCCAGAAAACCCGCAATCATTAGACGAATTGCTTGAAGACATGGCCAAGCGGATGGCGATGGCGCAAGCAATGCTGAACTCGATGACGCCAGAACAACG
>LIAZ01000098.1 GCA_001438985.1 Acidimicrobium sp. BACL17 MAG-120823-bin42
AATTCCTGGAGTGTTTGCCGGAACGTTGCTGACGTTTATTCCCGCTGCTGGCGACTTTGTCAATGCACAGTTCCTTGGCAATCCGAACACCACCATGATTGGTAATTCGATCCAAGACCAGTTCTTGAAACAGAATAATTATCCAGTGGCGTCTGCGATGTCTGCCGTACTCATGGTGAGCATTGCCACGTTGGTGCTGCTGTACACGCGAATCTTCGGGACTGAGGATTTGGCATGATGCGCAAACGAACAAAGTTTGGACGCATTGCAATAAACGTCTTTGCGGGATTCGGTTTGGTCTACCTATTTGCCCCGATCTTGTTCATCGTTGCGTTTAGCTTCAACAACCCAAAAGGTAATTTCAATATCGCCTGGCAGAGTTTCACCTTTGACAACTGGTTGCATCCATTTGCAGAAAAGTCGCTGACGAGCGCACTCTGGAAAAGCCTTGAGATTGCGGCGATTTCCACGTTGATTTCGACCGTGCTTGGCTCGCTGATTGCCGTTGCGCTTTCGCGCTATTCGTTTAAGGGCAGTGCGGGAATCAATCTGTTCCTCGTGCTTCCATTAACAACACCTGAGATTGTTTTGGGGTCCAGCCTGGCAACGTTGTTTCTTGGGCAGAACTTCATTGATTTCGGCATGACCACCATTATCATCGCCCATATCATGTTCCAAGTAAGTTTTGTCGCGCTTACCGTGAGGGCTCGTATTCGCGGTTTTGACTGGACGCTGGAGCAGGCCGCCCAAGATTTAGGAGCATCACCATTTCGCACATTCATGAAGGTGACTTTTCCGCTGATTCTTCCGGGCATTTTGGCAGCTGCGTTGCTTGCCTTTGCGCTATCAATTGATGACTTCATCATTACTTTCTTCAACTCTGGATCAGTGCAGACATTTCCATTACAGATTTATGGTGCATCCCGAGTGCGAATTCCTCCGCAAATCAATGTTCTTGCATCAATGATTTTGTTCTTAAGTGTTGCAATTTTGATGACTGGCACAATTTCAGGAATGCGAAAGTCTGCAGAGAAACAGAAGAGCGCAAGAAAATTTAAAGTACTTCAACGCAAATAATGGCACGTACTCACTACGAGATATTGGGTGTGTTGCCCACGGCAACTCCTGATGAGATCAAGGTTGCCTATCGAATTAAAGCACGCCAGACCCACCCCGATTCATCCGTAGTGCTCGATGCCCAGTCCTCGCAACGGATGGCCGATTTGTCGCAAGCCTGGCGGGTGTTGTCCGACCGCAAGCTGCGGATGGAATATGACAAATCGTTACGTGTTGGTTCGATGGGTGGTTCAATAAACGACTCCACCAAGGATCACGGGGTACGCGAGCCAATTCCTGTTGTTATGCGCGGCGAGTTTCCGTGGAAGATGATCGGCTGGATGATGGGTATTGGGATTGCAGCAGTATTGCTGCTCAATATCTTGTCAGAGCCAGCATTGCCGAGTGGTCCAGATGGGGTCATTTCGGGTGGATCATGTGTCGTGATTGATATAAACCAATTAGCCAATGAGGTGTCGTGTGATCAGCCGAATTACGGGGTTGCGCGCGTGCTTGTGGGCTTTGATATGACCTGCCCAACAGATACACAGCCATTCCGTGATCGGCAAGGTTTGGGGATTGCATGTGTCGATCCGGCTTAAGTCAATCCTGTTCCATGCGAGATAGGTAGTCTGTTTTCGTGTCTAGGCATTGCGAGCGTCCATCGTGCAGAGAAGCAGCAATTGCTGCGTATTTCATGGATTCATCCGAGTTGCTGATGACCCTCGAGAATTATGTTCCCATTGATGGGTTTCATGTCAATGTGTTGTGTCGACGCCATGCCGATGCGCTGGTGGTGCCGCGAGGTTGGCGAATTGAGGACAAGCGCGAAAATGTTCCGCGGTTATTTCCTGTTGCTTCAGTAAGTGATAAGCCGAAAGAAAAAGCTGCAGTTAAGGCTATTGACAAAAAGGCAGCAGCGAAGAAGGCGCGCGTGAAGCCGCCGCGCCCAAGCATTTTTGATGATCTGAAGAATGAAAGAAAGTCTGAAGAAGTTCAGGTTGAAACTAATGATCTTGAAGAAACAAAGGCGATTCCCTGGAGTCCGCAGTTTGATCACACGGATGACTTGGGCGGAGTACTTCGCCCCAAAGGGCGATTACTCAGCCGTGCATTCAATTTTGATGACACCAACGCAGATGGACTTGAGCGCGAGCCATTTGACGAAAACGATATTCCGTAATGTCTATTGATGTTCGTGCGTCTATGGACGTGGACGTACCTGCCGATTCGGTATTTCGGGTTGTGCGAGATTTGGCCACGTATCCGCAGTGGCTCGACATCGTTCACCAGGTTGAACCCAACGAATCAGGGTCTGGTCAGCCCGGATGGAACGTAGAGTTGCGCGCCAAAATTGGACCATTTGCGCGGTCGAAACGATTACGGATGGTACGCACGATCGATGACCATCCAACTCGAGTTACTTTTGAGCGCAGTGAGCAAGATGGGAAGAAACATGCTCAGTGGGTATTAACTTCCGAAATTTCTGCACATCGGGGCATAACAACACTGCGAGTTCACCTTCATTACGGCGGCTCGCTATTTGATGGTGGAGTAGTAGAACGAGTGCTTGCTGATCAGATTGAGAGCGGCAAGATCAGGCTCAGTCGAGTCCTCGCCGATTCGTAAGCCTGACAGGCTGTCCAGCGGCAAGCTGTCCACACGCAGCGTCAATATCTGTCCCACGGTTACGGCGAATGGTCACATTGACTTGCAGATCTTCAAGTTGTTGGGCAAACGCGCGCACTCCTGCGGCACTCGTGCCCTTGGTTGGCCAACCTGGTGTGGGGTTAAGCGGAATCAAGTTGACGTGTGCTGATGGCGTGAGTTGCCGGCATAGCTGGGCAAGTTCGCGCGCATCTTGGGGCTGGTCGTTGATGCCGTCAATCATCGCCCACTCGAAACTGATGCGGCGATTCTTTGTATCGAGGTAATCGCGACAGGCTTGCATTAGTTCGTTGATGGGGTAGCGCTTGTTGATGGGAACAAGTTCATCGCGCAGCACGTCGCGAGCAGCATGTAGTGATACTGCAAGATTGACAGGTAGCGGGCGTGTGGCAAGTTTGCGGATTCCAGGAACGATGCCAACCGTGGAGATGGTGAGGTGGCGCGCAGACAGCCCGATGTCGCCGTGAATTTTCTCGACTGCTCCCCATACTGACTCTTCGTTGGCAAGGGGTTCGCCCATTCCCATGAACACCACGTTGGCAAGTCGTTGTTTACGCTTGGCGCTTTCGCGCGCAGCATGCACAACCTGCTCAACTATTTCGCCGACGGTGAGGTGTCGTGTGAAGCCAGCCTGGCCGGTGGCACAAAAGCCACACGCCATTGCACAGCCTGCCTGTGTGCTGACGCACACGGTTGCGCGCTCTTTGTAGTGCATCAGCACTGTTTCGATTGGATGGCCTCCGTCGGCAAGCGACCAGAGAAATTTGATGGTGTCGCCTTTGTCGCTCACACTTGCAGTGGTGAGGTGAAGTGATTGAGGAAAACCCTGAGTCAACTGTTCGCGTACAGCGCCTGGCAGGGTAAGGATGTTTGCCGGTTCGGCGAACTGGGTATACAAACCTTCCCAGACTTGTTTTAAGCGAAATGCCGGCTGGCCATCAAGAAGGCTGGCGATGTCTTCACGAGTTGCATCGTAAAGACTGGTCATGCATTCATGTTAGAGGTGTTTTTGTGCCAACTTCTCGTAATCAATCATGCGAGCACGTAAAACATCAAGACTTGATGTCCAGAACGCCGGATCGGTGACATCGATACCGAATGCCTGTCCGAGTTCTTCGGCAGTGTCCATTCCGGCACGTGAAAGCACAGTGTCATAGTTTTCGCGGAAGTGGTCGGGATTTGATTGGTATTTGGCATAAAGGCCCAAACCGAATAACAAACCATATGTATATGGCCAGTTGTAGAAATGGCTTCCGTAATAGTGAGGCTTCAGCACCCACATGTGTGGGTGGCGAGTACTCAGATCGAGGCCATCGCCATAAGCATCTGCCTGTGCCTGAAGCATGATCTCATTAAATTCACTCACGCCAAGCGTTCGGCGTTGGCGTCGTGCGAACACTTCAGTTTCAAACAGATAGCGACTATGGATATCAACAACTACTTGCGATGCTCCAATTAGGTTGACGTCAAGAAGAGCGAGTCGTTCATCGCCCTGCATTCGTGAAAGGCCGTCCTCGACAACCAACGTTTCACAGAAGATGCTGGCGGTTTCAGCCAGTGCCATCGGTAGCCGCTTTTGTAATGGTGTGCGGTGCGCGAGTTGGGTGTTGTGATACGCATGGCCCAATTCGTGTGCAGTGGTTTGCGCGGAGTCGACGCTTCCACTCCAGTTCAGCAGTACGAGCGAACGATCGTCAACAAATGACATACAAAAGGCGCCACCGGTTTTTCCTTCTCGTGGTTCTGCATCAAGCCATTGCTCGTTGATTGAGCGATCAACTAGATGTGCAAGGCGATCGCTGTAACTGGCAAAGGCGTCCTTGACAAGCGAGATTCCCTCGTCCCATGAAATAGCACCTGGCGAAACGGAAAGAGGCGCAAACAGGTTCCACCACGACAAGCCATTCTTGTCGCCATGTAATTGTGCCTTAACACGCATCCAGCGTCGGAAATCGGGGAGTGAATCATTGATTG
>LIAZ01000099.1 GCA_001438985.1 Acidimicrobium sp. BACL17 MAG-120823-bin42
TGCGCACCACCCAGCGCCAAACACTGGATGCAAAGCGCACCGCCACGTCGTCACATCGCGAAAACTTTGGCCTCACCGACGCATTCGACTTCGCGCTCTATCCCGAGCGAGCCGTGTGGCTGAAATTTCGTCGCGAGTGCATCATTGCAACGCGTCATCACAAAAAAACTCACCGCGAATTGCGCACAGTGGTTGCCGAACAGCAAGAAGCAATGGCGATGTCGTTTCCTGAGATTGATCGCGAATTGATCAACCTAGTGAGCACTGGCGAACAGATTATTGGTTACGGGTTCAGTGCCCTTGTGGGCTACACCAACCAACTTGAGTCATGCGACTTTGATGCCGTGATGGTTCAAGTGGCCAAGCAAAACGGCCTGTAACGCTCAGCCCGGGCGGTAGACGCCAAAGACATCGCGCAAGGCGTCGCTTACTTCGCCAAGCGTTGCACTTGCCCGCAGGGCTTCTTTCATTGGGTGCAACACGTTGCCCGTGCCCTTTGCGGCTTCGCGCAAGGCGTCAAGTTTTGCCGCAACCAACGCCATATCACGGTTGGCCTTGTACGTGGCGAGGCGATTGACCTGACCTTGTTCTAAGCCAGGAATTGGTGGCGTAATTTTTGGTTCTGGCTCGTTGTCGACCGTGAACTTGTTAACACCAACCAACACGCGTGACTGATCGTCGATTGACTTGGTGTAGCTGTACGCCGCTTCTTCAATTTCATCCATTTGGAAGCCGGCTTCAATGGCCTGCACGGCCCCGCCCATTTCGTCGATGCGCGCGATGTATTCGTATGCCAGGCGCTCAACTTCGTTGGTGAGCGACTCGACAAAGTACGAACCAGCAAGTGGGTCTGGCGTATCGGTAACACCACTTTCATAACCAATGATTTGCTGTGTGCGCAACGCAATGCGCGCAGCCTCTTCAGTTGGCAGGCTGAGTGCTTCGTCATATCCGTTGGTGTGCAAGCTCTGCGTTCCACCCAACACGGCAGCCATGCTTTGTACCGCCACGCGCACCACGTTGTTTAGCGGTTGCTGCGCGGTAAGCGTTGAGCCGCCAGTTTGCGTGTGGAAGCGCATCAGTTTGCTTGCTTCCTTCTTGGCGCCAAAGCGGTTCGTCATGATGTCGTGCCACATGCGACGACTGGCGCGGAATTTGGCCACTTCTTCGAAGAAGTTGTTGTGACCGTTCCAGAAAAAGCTGAGGCGTGGACCAATGTCATCCACATCGAGACCTGCATCAATTGCTGCTTGCACGTAGGCAATGGCGTTTGACAGCGTGAATGCCAGTTCTTGCACCGCGGTACTGCCTGCCTCGCGAATGTGATAACCAGAAATTGAAATGGTGTTCCACTTTGGAACATTTTGCGAGCAGTATTCAAAAATGTTGGTGATGATGCGCATCGAAGGCTTCGGTGGATACACATACGTTCCACGCGCGATGTATTCCTTCAACAGGTCGTTTTGAATCGTGCCGCTGATTGCGCTACTTGGCACACCACGCTCTTCTGCAACCAACTCGTACATCAACAGCAAAATCGACGCAGTTGAGTTGATGGTCATAGATGTCGTTACTTTGTCGAGTGGCAAGTCGGCAAGCAGCGTGCGCATGTCGTCGAGTGAGTCAATGGCAACGCCAACTTTTCCTACCTCTCCCGCAGAACGCGGATGATCACTGTCGTAACCCATTTGCGTTGGCAAGTCGAACGCACAACTCAGTCCGGTTTGGCCGGCCTCAAGCAAAAACTTAAACCGCTGATTGGTGTCGGCGGCACTACCGAAACCTGCGTACTGACGCATGGTCCACAACCGATCGCGGTGCATGGTTGGGTACACGCCGCGGGTGTAGGGCTGCTCGCCTGGTGTGCCGAGCGCAGTTGCTGGGTCAAAGTTGCCCAATGATTCTGCGGTGTACAGCGGGTTGACGGTGATGCCAGAGTCGGTGTGGCGCTCGCGAGGGGTTTCAGCCATGGGTCTAGGTTACGAGATCGGACCCAATTTCAGGTGTGGCTAGCCTTGAGATATGACCGCAACCCATGACGACACCCGCATGATCGACGGTGTGCAATTGATGCCACAAGAAGTGGCCTCGATTGGACGCCCAACATATAGCAACGTGGAAGACGAGCGCCGAGCGCGCAAGATTGGACTGGCTGCTGCACTTCGCGTGTTTGGTCGCCTGGGTTATGGCGAAGGTGTTGCCGGCCACATCACTGCTCGCGATCCCGAGTTCACCGACTGCTTCTGGGTAAACCCGTTTGGCAAAAGTTTCCGCCACATGAAAACCAGTGACCTGATTTTGGTTAACCATGATGGCGAAGTGGTGTACGGAACTCAGCCAGTAAATCGCGCAGCGTTTGTGTTGCATGCAGCGATTCACAAAGCACGACCAGAAGTAATTGGTGCTGCACACGCACACTCCACATACGGCAAAGCGTGGGCATCACTTGGTCGCAAGCTTGATCCCATCACCCAAGACGCATGCATTTTTTATGACGACCACACCGTCATCTCAGAACAAGGTGGAAAGGTGGTGTTTGAAGTTGCAGCCGGTGAAGAATTCGCTTCGCTCTTCCCTAAAGGCAAGGCTGCGATTCACCAGAACCACGGACTGTTCACCGTTGGCACCACGGTTGAAGCAGCAGCGTTTTGGTTCATCACGATGGATCGCAGTTGCCAAGCACAGTTGCTTGCTGAAGCTGCAGGAACACCGAAACTCATTCCACACGAGTCGGCGCTGTACACGCAGCAACTCACTGGATTTGCCGAGGCTGGCTGGTTCCAGTTTCAACCGTTGTTCCAAGAAATTTGCGCGACAGATCCTGATTTGTTCGATTGAGCAGTAACGCAACTCACACTTCGCAGAACTCGCTACGAACACGTGTCGGCGGACTACCGCCAGAGGTGTTCTTCATCTGCTCGGCAAGCGCGCAATACCTCGGTGCAGTCATTGCCTTTCGCTTATTTGATCAACTAGCACCAGCCAGCGTTGCATGGCTTCGCGTGATTGCCGCCGCGCTCATTTTGCTGATCTTTTCTGCACCACGAATGTTGCGCCAAGGAAAGTGGTCTCGTGCCGAACTGGTTTCGGCTGCAACGTTTGGCATTGCTGTTGCGTTCATGAATCTCACGTTTTATTTGGCGATTGCTCGCTTGGATTTAGGCAAAGGCGTGGCCATCGAGTTCATTGGGCCCATCATCGTGGCTGCGCTGCAAACCAAAACGCGACGCAACGCAATCGCCCTTGTGCTTGCAACCATTGGCGTACTTGTGCTGTCGGGATTTGAGTTAGGCAATGAGCCACTCGGGCTGCTGTACATCTTCCTTGCCTCTGCTTGCTGGGCTTCATACATTGTGATCGGTGCAAAAGTTGCACAACTCAATCGCGGTGTGTCTGGCCTGGGTGTTGGACTAGCAATTGGTGCTGTGGTGATTGCTCCATTTGGCGCACCTCAGAGCGGACCAGCATGGAGCTCTGTCAGCATCTTGTTTGCGTGCTTACTTGTTGGATTGTTTTCTAACGCACTTGGTTACGGAATAGAACAAACTATTCTGCGCAAGATACCCGTGCGACGTTTTTCCGTGTTGCTTGCATTGCTTCCCGTGACTGCAGTTGTCTTTGGATTTTTCTTTCTTGATCAAACACCAACGCTGATTGAATTGTTTGGGATCTCACTTGTGCTCGCAGGCGTCATCGCACAGCAACGCGATGTCTTGCCCGCAACGAGTGAAACCGCGTAAATAATGCTTCAGGCATGACCTGACCCTGCCGATACATCTCGGTAGACTGAATCGAAGCCATTGAGGAGATTTCTCAGCATGCGCATCCCCCACAAGATTTCTGCAGTTGTTTGCGTTCTCGCCCTCACCACTACGGTGCTGGCGTCAGTCGTTGCCCCCGTACGTGCCGACAGCGGGCAGCTTCCCATCGCCATCCAAATCGAAGGCCGCGGATATGGACATGGCCGTGGAATGAGCCAATACGGCTCGTATGGATACGCAACGGTATACGGATGGTCGTGGGACGCGATTCTTAATTTCTATTACGGCGGCGCAACGGGTAACACACTCGGATCACTTGCCGACCCAGGACAAGAAATGACCACCTGGTTGAGCGCCATGAACAACGCTCAGACCGCGGTGATCACCGACAGCAGCAACGCGCTGTTCCTGCAAGACCCGGTGCCAGGCCGAACCTGGACATCGCTCGTTGCTCGCGAGATTGCCAATCGCGTCTATCGCGTGTGGGGTACCCAGGAACGCCGTTGTGCCTCGTCTGGCGTTGACCCAGCAGCAGAAGGCTTCGTACTTATTGGCGACGTGCAAGAAGTTGCCTCATTCACCACCACGGTTGGCGCAGACCCGGCTGCAGCGCCAGAGCAACTCATTGGTTTATGCGAACCCCGTCCAGGAACCACCCGTTTCAAGATTCGCTACTATCGCGGCGAAATTCGTGCCGTCAATAATTCGCGCGGTGAGAATCGAACCATCAATGCAACGTCTATTGAAAGCTACCTACGTGGCGTAGTACCACGAGAGTCCCCAGCAGAATGGGGCGCTGCTGCCGGTGGTGCCGGAATGAATGCACTACGCGCGCAAGCCGTTGCCGCACGTTCGTACTCGGCAACAGAAAACCGCTACGCCGGTCTGGCCCGCACCTGCGATTCACAA
>LIAZ01000100.1 GCA_001438985.1 Acidimicrobium sp. BACL17 MAG-120823-bin42
GCCAAGAACTCGCCAACTTTTTGTGCGTTCGCCCAGTGGCGCTCCATACGCAACGACAATGTTTCTAGACCTTGCAAGAAGTTGAACGCATTGTCCGGTGTTGTTGCCATGCCAAGGTCGCGCAACATTTGTACGCGTGCCTTGATGATGTACGAACCTGCACCCAGTGCTGGCCAATATGCAAGGCCGCGGTACGACGGATCTGGCTCGGTGAAGTTCGGGAACCTGTCGTTCTGACTGAAGTCGAACGAACCACCATCGATGATTGCTCCACCAATTGATGTTCCGTGTCCACCAATGAACTTGGTGAGTGAATGCACGACGATGTCTGCTCCCCACTCGAGTGGACGAATGAGATACGGGGTTGGAACAGTGTTGTCAACAATGAGTGGCACGCCAACATCGTGAGCAACTTTGCTAATGCCTTCAATGTCGAGCACGTTGTTGCGCGGGTTAGCTAACACTTCGCCGTAGAACGCTTTGGTGTTTGGGCGTGCTGCTGCTTTCCACTGATCCAAGTTGTCTGGGTCGTCAACAAAGGTGACTTCAATGCCCATCTTTGGCAACGTGTAATGGAACAAGTTGTATGTTCCGCCGTACAAACTTGGCGACGCAACAATGTGCGAACCTGCTTCGGCAAGTGTGAGGATTGCAAGAAGTTCTGCAGACTGACCGCTCGATACTGCAAGTGCTCCTGGCAAACCAACTGCAGTGGTGATGCCGCCTTCAAGTGATGACAAACGCGCTTCGAGCACACCCTGCGTTGGGTTCATGATGCGCGTATAGATGTTTCCGATTTCGGCAAGCGCAAACAAGTTCTGTGCATGTTGTGCATCGCGGAACACATAACTGGTGGTGCGATACACAGGAACCGCACGGGCACCCGTTGTTGGATCTGGCTCTTGGCCGGCGTGAATCTGACGTGTTTCAAAACCCAAGTTGTGTGTCATGCCGAGGCACACTAAAGGCTAATTCCCGACTAAACAACTCGGGAATTGAAATCCTTGTACAGATTGGGTTTTATGGGGATTGATGGCGATCAGCCGCCTGAAATTTCGCTGACCTTCTGCTTGCCCTTAGAGATCCACGGCATCATCGAGCGCAACTGAGCACCCACCTTTTCGATTGGGTGATTGCGACCTGCATTTTGCAATTCGCTGAATCGCTTGCGGCCGCTGTCGCTCTCGGCAATCCACTCTTCCGCAAACTTGCCGTTCTGAATTTCTTCAAGAATCTTCTTCATCTCTGCCTTGGTTGAGGAAGTGATGATGCGTGGTCCGCGTGATACGTCGCCGTACTCGGCAGTGTCGGAAATGGAGTAACGCATTCCTGCGATTCCTTCTTCGTACATCAAGTCGACAATGAGCTTCACTTCGTGCAAGCACTCGAAGTACGCCATCTCTGGCTGGTAGCCCGCTTCAACAAGTGTTTCGAATCCGGCTTGCACGAGTGAGGTAAGACCTCCGCACAACACCACTTGCTCACCGAACAAGTCGGTTTCGGTTTCTTCCGTAAACGTGGTTTCAATAACGCCTGCACGTGCGCCACCAATTGCTTCGGCATAGGACAACGCAACAGCCTTTGCCTTACCCGTTGCATCCTGATGCACAGCAATGAGTGCTGGTACTCCTCCACCTTCGGTGTAGGTACGACGCACCAAGTGGCCTGGGCCTTTTGGCGCCATCATGATGACGTCAACACCCTGTGGCGGGTGAATGCGCTCGTAGCGAATGTTGAATCCATGAGCGAATGCAATTGCTTTGCCATCGACCAGGTTTGGCGCGATGCTCTCTTCGTAAATCTTCTTCTGCTCGGTATCAGGAGCAAGGATCATGATCACGTCTGCATACTTTGCGGCGTCGGCGATGTTCATTACCTTCAAGCCAGCAGCCTCTGCCTTGGCCTTTGAGGATGAACCGTCGCGCAAACCAACGACAACATCAACACCCGAATCCTTCAGGTTGAGCGCATGGGCATGGCCCTGCGAGCCGTAACCGATAATTGCAACCTTCTTCGAACGAATGAGTGCTGGATCAGCATCTTTCTCGTAATAAATGTTTGCTGCCATGATCTTGCCTTTCCCTTATGTCTATGAACGTGTAATAAAAACGATTTACTTTTGGATTGAGCGGTCGAGCTTTGGAAGTGCCACACGGCCAGTTCGTTGCGATTCGATGATTCCATATTGTCGCAGCAATTCTGAAAAATCGTCCAAACTTTCTGGGCTTCCGTCCATGGACAAGATGATGGCGTCCTGTCCTACTGACAGGATCTTGCCCTCAAAAATATTGGCCAATTCAACAATTTGACCGCGCTGTTCGGGGGTGGCACGAATCGTGGCCACCATCAGTTCGCGCTCTACCGACCTGCGTGGATCGAGTTCGGAAATGCGCACTACTTCAATCAGTTTGAACAACTGCTTCACGATCTGCTCGAGCGGCGCCGACTCGACATCGACCACGATGCTGATGCGGCTGAACTCGGGATCATCTGTTGGTGCTACAGCCAACGAAAAGATGTTGTACCCACGACGCGCAAACAGCGACGCTACTCGTGCAAGAACACCAGGCTTGTTCTGCACAAGCACCGACAACATGTGGTGTGTTGGTGCACTGCCATACGGATTAGCGCTGTTCATCGGAGGAACTCCCTTCGTGAGTTTTGACTCGGATGCAACAAGAGATCGTCATTGCTTTGACCTGCTGCAACCATTGGAAACACTTTTTCGCCGGCATCAACTCGGAAGTCAACAACAACTGGCCTGTCATTAATGGAGTTGGCTTTATCAATTGCCGATGCAACTTCGGATTCGTCGTCTACACGAATGCCAACGCAACCCATCGCTTCCGCCCACTTCACATAGTTGGGCGTATCTTGCGACAAGTACACCTCGCTATAACGCTCTTCGTAGAACATTTCTTGCCACTGGCGAACCATACCGAGGTACGAGTTGTTGAGAATAGCGACCTTGACGGGAATGCGCTCGAGTGATGCAGTGACCAACTCTTGTGCTGTCATTTGGAAACAACCGTCGCCGTCAACTGCCCATACGGTTTTGTCTGGGCGACCAACTTTTGCGCCAATTGCAGCAGGAATTGAAAAGCCCATGGTGCCCAAACCACCCGAGTTCACCCAGGTGTATGGCTCGTTGAAGTTCCAGTATTGGCTTGACCACATCTGGTGCTGACCAACGCCCGAAACCAAAATGGTCCCCTCGGGTGCAGCATCGCGCAATTGCTCGAGGCAATACTGCGGCTTCAACATGCCACCGTCATTGCTCGGTTCGTAGGTAAGCGGGAACTGTTCTTGCCAGCCACTTATGCGACTGCGCCATGGTGTGATGTCTGCTTGTTGCTGTGATGCACGCAAATCGTTTAGCGCAACAATCAACTCTTCGATCACTAAACGACAATCTCCAACGATTGGAACATCGGGTTTGCGAACTTTGCCCTGCTCTGCTGGGTCGATATCAACGTGAATGATCTTTGCGTGTGGTGCAAATGAATTAACGCGACCGGTAACACGGTCGTCGAAACGTGAACCAAGTGCAATGAGTAGGTCGCTCTTTTGCATTGCCGTCACCGCAGTTGCGGTGCCGTGCATGCCGGGCATGCCCAAGCACAACGGGTGGTCATCGGGGAATGCGCCACGAGCCATCAACGTGGTGACGACAGGAATGCCCGTCATTTCTGCAAGTTCACGTAACGCTGTTGCTGCGCGCGCCTTGAGCACACCACCACCGACATACAAAATTGGTTGCTGCGCCTTCATCATCAACTGCGCAGCCTGCTTGATCAATTCTGGATCGCCGTGCGTAACAGGCTTGTAACCCGGCAGCGAGTCGGCAACCTCATCATCGGTTGGCCAGTGCCACTTCATGGTGTTGGTCAATACGTCTTTTGGAATGTCGATAAGTGTTGGGCCAGGACGACCTGTTGTTGCAATGTGAAACGCCTGACGAATTGCCAACGGCAAATCGTCGCCACTCATGACTAGGTCATTGTGCTTGGTAATGCTGCGCGTGATGCCAACGGTGTCGCACTCTTGAAACGCATCAGTACCGATTGCATTAGTTCCTACCTGGCCAGTTATTGCCACCATCGGAATGGAGTCCATGTACGCGTCGCACAACGGAGTAACCATGTTTGTTGCAGCAGGACCACTGGTAACCATGGCAACACCAGGTCGACCAGTGACATGAGCGTAACCCTCGGCCATGTGGCCAGCGCCTTGTTCGTGGCGCACCAAAATGTGGCGAATCGGCGATTCGATCAACGGGTCGTATGCAGGCAAGATGCAACCGCCGGGAAGACCGAACATCACATCCACGTTCTCCATCTCCAAAGCACGAATCAGCGCCTGCGCACCGGTGATGGTCTCACCCGCCTTGTGGCCTTTCATGTGATCTGTTGATGTCATTACTGTCTCCGTTTTTTGGGGATTAAAAAAGCCCCCCTTGCGGGAGGCTTGGGCACACGCGGCGAAGGCCGGTGTGCCTACATCACAATGACTACGACTTCAACTGTGCGTGATGGGCTCGCCTTTGTCGTAAACACAAGTTTCAGTGTGTCAGAGAAATAGCCATTCGGCAACTGGTAGCAGGGTTTAACCTCCGACCGCCATGCGTACACCCACCCGCCTT
>LIAZ01000101.1 GCA_001438985.1 Acidimicrobium sp. BACL17 MAG-120823-bin42
CCAGCCACCCACTTTGCGAAGTCTGCTTTGCTCAGCGCTATCGCTTCCATTCGCATGTTGGCGTGCGACAAGCCGCAAAACTCGGTGCACTGACCGGCGTATATGCCCGGCTCGTCTGCCTCAATGCGATTGAGGTGAACCCGACCTGGTACCGCATCACGCTTTCCATTCAACGCAGGAATCCAATATGAGTGAATCACGTCGCGGCTGGTTTGGCGCAACATCACCTTGGTGCCAACCGGGATTACTAACTGGCCTGATGTAATAATCGGTTGAGTAATTCCGTACTCATTTTGTACGGGATAGTCGTATTCCCACCACCACTGTTGACCGGTGACATTGATGATCATTTCTGTGTCACTGGTTTTCGCCAAATCAAACACCGTGCGGAATGTAAACACGCCAACCACAGTCAAGATCAACGCAGGAATGATGGTCAATGTAATTTCAAGCGCTGGTTTGCCATGTGTCTGTTCTGGAATTGGCTGCCCACGGTCACGGAACTTGAAGATGGCATACACCACAGCCGCCGTCACAATGACTCCGATGATTCCCGCCACAGCGAACACAGGCTTTTGCAGATCATCAATCATTTGGGCATTCGGGCCCTTCGGCTGAAAGGTGTCCTGAGGTGCATTCGTCGCACAACCCGCCAAGGCCAACGAGGTCGACAATCCGACTCCAACAGTAAGCATGCGGCGCATAACGATCAGCCTATTGCGATCTTGATTGATGTGATTTGTCGTGTTCTGGTGTCTCACGGCACAATCACCTCAATGCTTTGTCCCGCCAAACCAGGGACTGTCAATGTGAACGGCTTACCTGCCACAGCTGGCTTTGGGATATTCAATATCAAAACTTGTTCAGCACCTTCAGCGATCATCTGGGTGCACAGGACAACATCTTCCTTTACATCCCCGGAAATGACCTTGGTGCCAAGGTTGGCGACAAGACGGTGTTCTTCTGCATCATTATTCACGAACATCACACTTGATGGGTTCGACCGCGGAATGGTGATTGATTGCTGTTCACCCGGAATACCTTGTGCCCTTGCGAACAATTTACCGTCGATGATTTCCACCGTTGCAATCACGCTTGCTGTTGACGACACGACTTCAAGTGGGAGTTTGTCAAAGTACTTTGACTTTTCAGCCCCACAGTCTTGGTGTGTGTAGTGACCTTCCGATTTGGCTTCTACCAATTCGTCACGAACGCCTGCACCCGCACCTGCAATGCCAGCAGCAACAATTCCAAGCGCTCCAACTGTTGAGATCCCAATCACTATTCCGCGCTTCAAGTTTGGTCGCACGGAGAACAACACACCTGCGCCAAGCACTGCCAAACCAATCAAAATGAATGCAACAGCACCAGCGTCTTTGCTGATTGCGAGAGTGATTCGCGAAAACGCAATGATGATGACTCCTAGGCCAACCGCCGCAATGACAGGAAACTCGATTGGGTGCAACAGCCGCTTGCGCAATGATGCGTTATATGACTTGTCGCTCGACGCACGCTCCGACCAGCCCAAGATCGACCACTCAAACAGACTTGCCAAAAGAACCACAACACCCAGCAAAAACACTGCGGCTGTCGTGATTGTCCCAGCGAGAAGAATGACGAAACCCGCTGCAGTAATCAACGGCCACATAGATGACGTTGGTGCATCTTCTGTGGCCGCAACCCCTGCTTCTCCAACTTCACCATCTCGAGTTGACAGCACCAATGTTGTCATCAGCGCAGTTGCAGCCACCGCACCAAGCAACGCAGTCGCACCAATTGCTGACTCGTCAATCAACAACATGTAGACGGTAAAAGACAACGCACCGAACAGTGTGATCCCGAGGAAATATTTAGAGCCGGTTGAAAACATTGTCGCTACCTATTTCTGCACATACACAACGAACCACATCGCGATAAACGCTGTGGTGATGAAATACCAGTACATCGCGTGCGCAGTTACGACTGCGCGATCCGCAACACGACCGCCAAGAACACGAAAAGCGGCAACAAACGAAAACGCCACACCAGAGCACATCAATGCAACAACGGTTCCCGTGATCGTAAAAAACATTGTTTGGTATGCGCCATCAGCAAGAACTGCGCCCATTTGTTTATAAATCGCTACTTGAGCATTAATTGCAGCGATTCCAATCATGCCCGTAATGAACAATGCAAGAGTGGTGTGTTGCGAGTCTTTACGTGTCGCCGAATACACCGCCCATTGGCCCATGATCGCCGCGATCACCATGGTGATAGCCAGTGTGTTCGTGGCAACTTCGGGAATCTTGAGGTCGGCTGGCAACCAGTCGTGAATCATCTTCGCGTTTCTACCCTCACGAAGCGGTGAAGCATCGCGGAACTTGAACCACACAGCAAGCATTCCAAACACCATCATGGTTCCAGCCGCAACAACTGCGCCTGTTGCAATGAACAATGGGTGACGTGCGGCGATTGCAGGACCTGGTGGCAAGGCTCGTTCTACTGCTGTACTCATTGCGCGACTCCTGTTGAAGCTGATGCAGTAATCGATCGTGTTGCTGTTGCTACTCCAGCCACAACACACAGCGCCATAAGCGCATGGCCAATAGTGGAAGCGCTGTTCCACAAACCGGTAGGACCACCGTAAGTAAAGTCAGCTACTACTTCTGCCTGTTGGTCAGCAAAACCTGCGATGTACATCGGAAGTGCTGCAAGAACTGTTCCCGCAAACCCAAGTACTCCAAGTCCGATCACTGCCTGTGCTGGTAATTCGCGCCCCCACAGTTGAGTGCTCCAATGTGCAACTGCACCCCACAGAACAAGTACCGCACCGTATGTTGTGTAGTGCAACACGCCCTCTTCAAACACGGTTCCAGCAAGTTGAGCGCTCGACAACAACTGCACAGCATTTCCGAGCAACGCAGTCAGAATCATGCCACCGCCAAGGAAAACAGGAATAAAAGCAGGTGTAATTTTCAACGTGTCGGATCGCAGAGCAAGCAGTGCCAGTCCAAGTACAACAACCATGCCAAGCAACGGCAATAGGTTGAACATTGCATAGGGAACAAACGACTGAACCTTGTCTGACACTGTTCCCGACCATTCAAAATCATGAATGTTTTGAGAGACCGAACCAAACAGCGCGACGGACATCAGGCCAATACCGACAAACACACCACCGCGCAGCGGCTGGGCCTTCCGAGCCACAGCTGGAGCGAGTTCTGCGAGTACTCCCACAACTGGGATGACGTATAAGAACGTCTGTGGTTGTGTCATCGCCCAGCCAAGCCATGTTGAAATTTCGGTGTTTCCACCAAATGCAACCTTGACATACTGATGATCAACCGCGACGTAAATCAGCGTTCCTAAAGCAACTGGCAGAGTCATCACTGTGCTCACTGCACCAATCAATGCTGCCCATGAAAACACCGGAATATCTGCGAGATCGGTTCCGGCAGTGCGAGCAGTTATTACCGTTGCAATCACGCTGATTGAGGCAACAACTAATCCGAGCATCGTCGTCGCTAGCCCCAACAAATACAGGTCAACCATCGTTGCACTTCCACCGCCAGGACCGCCATTTGCGATCAGCGATCCAACCACAACTGCGGTTCCAAACAACCACAAGTAAAAGCCGAACGTCGCGTTGCGTGCAAACATGATTGAACGAGCACCAACTTGAGTTGGTACAACTGCAATTGCAAGGCCCAGCGTCAACGGGATCAACACTCCAAAGGATGCAAGTGTTCGTGATGCGGCGAACAGCTGCGGGAGTGCGCCTTCATTGATCGCAATCGACGCACTATCAATTCGTTCAAATCCGAGAATGGCATTGACGACAACAATGGACAGCACCCAGAGCACAGAGAAGCCCATGAAGAGTCGCCCAATGCGTCGATGGTCTGTCGTGGTAAGCCAAGCAGCGACTGCGCCCAGAAATCCTGAGCTGGTAGGCATGGCAGCACCCGTGGTAGATGGCATATTGACCGTGGTCATAACGTCTTAGACACTAACAATGGCAAGGGCAGGACCCCGACTTCCCATTACTTTGTGCGATTGTTCCTGCTACAGGAGAACATCGATCGTCAATGCGACAAACAGTGCGGTCACGTAGGAAATAGAAAAGGTAAACAGGCGCATCGAGCGGCGTTCTGATGGATCGCTACCGAGATTGACGCACCCGATGACAAAAGCCACTCCAAATACCACAGCTGTAATTCCATAAATCAGTCCCACGTCAGCAACGGGGATCAGCACCAATGTCGACACCAGGAGCAACACTGCATACGTTGTCATAGATCGAACGGTTCGCTCTAAAGACACCACAACCGGCATCATCGGCACACCTGCAGCCTTGTAATCATCTGAGTGCCTGATCGCAAGAGCCCAAAAATGCGGAGGCGTCCAGAGAAAGATGACGATGAACAGCACCACTGGCGCCCAGGCCAGCGAGTTTGTCACCGCAGCCCAACCCACCAGCACGGGCATTGCACCGGCAGCTCCGCCAATCACGATGTTTTGCTTACTCGTTCGCTTCAACCACAACGAATACACAAATACGTAGAACAGCGTTGCTGAAATCGCAAGGACGGCTGCAAGTAGATTTGCGCCCACCCACAGCACCACAAAGGCAATACATTCAAGAGCGATTGC
>LIAZ01000102.1 GCA_001438985.1 Acidimicrobium sp. BACL17 MAG-120823-bin42
GGAAATAGGTTGTGGCGAAGTGATCCCCTCACGCACAAACAATGGGGCAACGAGATCAGATACCCCTAACCGAACCTCTGCAACGAGTTCACGCAGTGCAGGACTGTGTCGCAAGCGACGTGGTCGAGATTGTGGAAACGACATGCCCGTAAGGCTACGGGGGCAATTATCTGAATACGCCACTGAGCGCATGAGCAATGGACTGCGCGGTGGGTGCAGTTGCAACTGCCGACACGTTGACCCCCAACTCTTTCGCCGCGAGATGAGTTGGTTCTCCAATCACGACAATTGCGCCGTGATACCGAGCGCCACATTGACTCACGAATGAGCGAATTGCCGAACCAGAGGCAAACACGACTGCGTCCGCGGCGAGCAGTTGCTCAATCTCTTCTGTCTCAAGTTTTCGGATCACCGTTTGATATGCAGCAACCTCATCAACAACAACGTCGCGCTGGCGCAACGTCGTTGCAACATCACCACTTGTTTTCTCTGCCTGAACAAGCAGTACTTTTCCGTTCGTTAACGGAAACTCACTCGCCAACGTTTGGCCAGTTGCTTGACTTGGCACAAAATCAACCTCTTGTTGAAAGCCAGCCGCAGTTGCGTCACCGACAGCAGCCAACTTAGGGCGGCTCGCGTCCTTTGCGATGTATGGAGCAGCCCGATGCGATCCATTTGCCGAGGTGCACACGACCCATTCATATTGTCTGATGTTCTTCATTGCGTGTTCAAAAGCAAAACCTTCATCTGATGGCTCCGTTATCTCGATCAACGGAATCACGAGTGGTAATGCGCCATGGTTGCTAAGTTCATTGGCCAACTCGACCGACTGAACGCGCGGTCGTGTTATTGCAATACGTTTTCCGGCAAGCGACGTCAGAGTCATGCCAAGGCTGAACGTGACTTGCGCGCAATCTCGCGAGCAAACGATTGGGCTTCGCGAGCCGGTAACTGCTCGGTAAATGTCACGTGTCGATCAGTGTTGTTTGGCCCCGTTGCCATAAACGTTCGCAATACACCTTGTTCATCAACGTAAGCGCCAACGGGCATTGAACACCCAGCGCCAAGTTCGGCAAGAAATGCGCGTTCAATTTCGAGTGCGTACCGAGTTGATTGATCATCAATCGATCGAATTGCGTCATGCATCGCGTCGTCGCCATCGCGACACTCCACTGCAACACATCCCTGTCCAACCATTGGCACAAAATCGTTAACCGATAACCGCTGCGTAATTCTGTCTGTTAGGCCCAGCACTTCAAGGGCCGCAATCGCCATCACAATTGAACCCGATGCGGGAATCTTGTCGAGACGAGTTGGGATATTGCCACGCAACTCGACGAAGTTGAGGTCAGGTCGCACTGCAACAAGTTGTGCACGGCGACGCACCGAACCCGTTGCAACGGTGGCATTGTGTTCAAGATCGTCTAATGACTTACCGATTAACGCATCACCTGCATCGCGACGGGCGCACCACGCCGCAACTACTAAACCATCGGTTGCCTGTGACGGTAAATCTTTTGCTGAGTGCACTGCGATATCGGCATCACCACGCAGCACTGCTTGCTGAACTTCCTTAACAAAGACTCCTTGACCGCCAATTTGATGCAACGGTTGATCTTTGTTGAGATCACCAAGTGTCTCAACGAACACGAGCTCAACTTCTTTACCCGTTGCTGTTGTTACTGCTTGAGCAACAACTTCTGCCTGCGTTCGTGCCTGTGCACTAGAGCGCGTGGCGAGTCTGATCATTCGATTTCAAATAAGTCACGCAATGCCGCAGCGATGCGCTCTCCCTGAGGAGTGCCTGCATTGTTCTTCAACTGAACAGACGGGCTGTGCAACAACTTGGCAACTACCGACTTGCTCATTGCCTCAACTGCTTCGCGTTGTTCTGGCGTGAGTGCTGCAAGACGAGCCGCGTAACGATCAATTTCTGCCCGTCGAATGGACTCGGCACGCTCGTGCAATTCGGCAACAAGAGGTGCTGCCTGGCGGGATTTCACTTCTTGATTAAATCGTTCCACTTCTTCTCCCACAATCCGCCTTACTTCTTCCGCCTCTTGCTGACGGGCATCAATTCCTGCTTGTGCCCAGTCACGCAAATCGTGCAGATCGCGCAGCGTTACACCCGCAACTTCTCCGACCGCATGTTCAACATCGCGAGGCACAGCGATATCAACAATGAGGAGCGGCGCATTCTTACGGATGCTTTGTGCGTTCTGTACCTGCGAAATTGAAATAATGGCTTCACCCGAGCCCGTGCAGGTCAATACAACATCGGCTTGTGCCAGTGCTGCATCAAGTTCGTTGATGTGACTCACAGTTGCGCCAACGGTAGTTGCTAACAATTCGGCTCGCTCCCGGCTGCGATTCATCACCGTGACACTGCGTGATCCGGCATTTGCTAACGCCCGCGCGATACCAGCGCCCATGTCGCCTGCGCCAATAACCAGTACTCGGCGATCTGATAGCGAACCCAAAATGTCAGTTGCCATTTCTACAGCGGCATGAGATACCGACGCTGTTGATTTGCTAATTGATGTTTCATTTCGAGCACGCTTACCCACTTCGAGAGCATGGCGAAACAACAAGTTGAGTGAGGTGCGTGCCGTTGCCTCTGTTCGGGCAATCTCCCATGCATCTTTCACCTGACCAAGGATCTCGGTCTCACCGAGCACCGCCGAATCAAGGCCCGAAGCAACTTCAAACAAATGGGTTACGGCCGCATCGTCATGCTGGCTGTAAAAATGCGGCAACAACTCATCGACTGACAATCCAGACTGCTCACAAAAAAAGTCACGGACATCGGCAAAGGCACCGTGAAACTTTTCGGCGACAACATAGACCTCAGTGCGGTTGCACGTGGACAACACAACGGTTTCACGAACATTGTCACGGGTGACAATGCCATGAAGTGCTTTCGTCATCGCCTCGCCAGTGATCGCAACGCGCTCGATCACATCAATCGGAGCCGACTTATGGTTCACTCCCAACACGACTATTGACATGTTGCTGCCACTTCACGTTTTGTTTTGGTGGCTGGCTTATCTTCACGACTGAGCTGTTCGTAGTAACCAAGAATCTGCAATTCGACACCCAAGTCGACACTGCGTACCGAAATGTTGTCGGGCACCGACAACACCACTGATGCGAAATTGAGAATTGAACGAATCCCAGCATCGACCAATAGGTCGGCTGCTTGCTGTGCAGATGCTGGTGGAGTCGCAATCACTCCAATGCTGACAACTTCATCGCGGACAATGCTTGGCAAATCATCAATATGCCTCACAGCAATACCGGCCACCTTCCTACCTACCTTTGATGAATCGATATCCACGACTCCCGCAATCGGAAACCCACGGGTGGAAAACCCGTTGTAATTTGCCAGCGCGTTACCGAGGTTTCCTGCGCCAACAACCACAACTTTCCACTCATGGTGTTGACCAAGTTCACGCTTGATTTGATACACCAGATACGCAACGTCGTAACCAACGCCCCGTGTTCCATAACTGCCGAGATACGACAAATCTTTTCGCACTTTTGCGGCATTCACTCCAGCAAGCGCTGCCAGCTGATCGCTTGATAATTGTCCGGTTCCATCCACAATCAACGCATTGAGGATCTGCAAATACACCGGCAAGCGTGCGACCGCAGCATCTGGAATGCGCCGGCGAGCAGGGGTTGGGGATTGGGCAGTATCGGCCACGGCTCTAGGGTAGGCGTTCGTGCAGTAATTCACGAAGTCCAACTAGTCTGCATTTTGTGTTTGGGTCATCAATTATTGCTCTCGGAGGGCTCAATGGCGCGCTCGCAGGGATGGCCACCCTGATAGCGACTGCTTTCACATTGAGTACTGCCGACCGGTGGCTCCGTCGCCGTCAACCTCATGAACTCGCCTGGACGATTGCGATGTTCTTATTCGCCGTTGGTTCGGCAAGTTTGTGGTGGGCGGAAAGCATTGGCTGGAACATGTTCGTGTTCCGCTTGTTCTTTCTGTGCGGTGCTGTGCTCAATGTTGCATGGTTAGCGCTCGGAACTGTGTATCTTCTCGGTGGACAACGACTAGGAAACAGAATTCGCACGGGGTTGATCTGGCTTTCGGGTTTTGCTACCGGAATCATGTTGGTTGCCGAAACCAGGTCACGCATCGTGCCATCAGAGTTTCCAACTGGTAAAGAAGTGTTTGGTGTTGCACCTCGTGCACTTGCCGCGATTGGATCGGGTATACCCGCCCTCGTCATCATCATTGGTGCATTGTGGTCGGCGTATCGAGTACTCCGCCGACATAATCCTGCATTGTCATCGGGGGCTCAACGCTCGGTTGTTTCTGCTGGCCGACTCGCCGGCGGAAATATCTTGATCGCAACTGGAACCTTGATCCTTTCAGCAAGTGGATCACTTGCCGGCAGACTCGGCGAAGACCGCGCTTTCGCAGTCACGTTACTTGTTGGAGTATTCGTGTTGTTTCTTGGTTTCCTAGTCGCGAGCAACTCGACTCGCACTCGGTCAGTGCAGCGCGCGTCGCAGTATCTTGCCCGTGCT
>LIAZ01000103.1 GCA_001438985.1 Acidimicrobium sp. BACL17 MAG-120823-bin42
ACGACTTACGGTGTTCGGGTTTTCGACCGAGAACTGGGTTCGTCCGCCAGCCGAAGTACGACACATTTTGTCCTTACATAAAAAACTCTTTGGCCGCGTGGATGAACTGAACGCAAACAATGTACGCATCCAATGGATCGGCCGACCTTTTAATGAGCCTGGGTCGCGAACACCCGCCTACGTGCAACGCGCAATCACCCAAGCTATTGCGGATACAGCAGGCAACACTGGAATGATCCTGACCGTGGCTTTCGACTACGGAAGTCGAGCAGAACTTGTCCGAGCATCCCGCCTGAGTGCACAACTCGGGAAGGTGACCGAGACTTCAATCGAATCACATCTCTACGATTCGGAGATGCCACGAGTTGATGTAGTGGTGCGCACTTCGGGCGAATCAAGAATCTCCAACTTCTTGCTCTGGCAGATCGCCGGCGCCAAGGTGTATTTCACCGAGCGAACCTGGCCCGATTTTAACGTGCAAGAAATTGACGCAGCTCTCAAGTTGATCCATGCCACCTGAGCAGGACCACAACGAGGTTGTCCGCGATCTATTGCATACCGTTGTTGAAACATTGCCACATGTTGAGCAACGCTCGGGGCAGGTGACCATGGCACTAGCGATTGCACAAGCAATCGAGGATGGTCGACATCTCATTGTTCAGGCAGGAACTGGAACCGGCAAGACGCTCGGCTATCTCGTTCCAACGATCGCGTCGCGCAAACGAATCGTTGTAGCTACCTACACCAAGGCTCTGCAAGACCAGCTGGCAAAACACGACATGCCTGTTCTTGCCGCCGCTCTTTCCCCCGTCATCGGTCGCGATCTCTCATGGGCTGTGCTGAAAGGTCGAAGTAACTACCTCTGTGCTCAACGAATCGATGAGTTATCCGAACCAAAGCAACACAAACTTGCACTCGAGGATCTCTCTGCTGTCGCAAAGGGCGAAATCGACACACTCGTTGAATGGTCTAAGCAAACCGAAACAGGAGATTCAGGTGATCTGGGATGGACTCCTCGCGATGCAGCGTGGAAGCAAGTAAGTGTTGGCAGTGATGAATGCCCGGGCGCTCAACGATGCCCAGCAGGGAGCCGATGCTTCGCTGAGATCGCTCGCGATCGTGCGAGCGTGGCAGATGTAGTCATCACCAACATGCACATCTACGGTTTAGATATTGCCACCCAAGGTGCAATTCTCCCCGAGCATGACGTCGTTGTTTTTGATGAAGCCCACCAACTTGAAGATGTAATGAGCGCTTCAGTCGGTGTGACCATGAGCGCGGGCTCGATTCAGCATGTTGGATCTTCGCTTCGATCTGTCGTTCGAGATGATGCCCTCTCATCTTCCATTACACAACTCAGCAGTGAGTTCAATCTGTTGATCGCAGATCACCTCGATAAGCGAATTGCGCTACCACTTGCCGACGGGTTTTCTGAAGTGCTCGCACGAATACGTCTCAAACTTGACGAAGCTTCTGCAGGTCTTCGCTCCATTTCCACCACCGATGAGTCGGCCAAGCAACGAATCCTTCGAGCCCAAACGTTGACTGCTCGGCTCACCGATGTGATCGACCGGATTCTCACGGCTGGGAAACAATCTGTGGCATTCGTTGGAGGCAGCAGCGAACGTCCAGTTCTCGAATTGGCACCGCTCCATGTGGGACCTTCCTTGAGAGACCAATTATGGGAGAAACGCATCGCGATCATGACGAGCGCCACCATCCCACTAGCGATGCCCCACCGCGTTGGTTTGAATGACGAAGAAGTTGAATCGATCGACGTTGGAAGTCCGTTTGATTACGAGACATCTTCATTGTTGTATTGCGCTAAGCATTTGCCGCTTCCGTCAGATCCACGTCGTGATGACGCAGTGAATGATGAAATCGCCCAACTCATCACAGCTGCCAATGGGCGCACTCTTGCCCTCTTCACCACATACCGTGCGCTGCACCGTGCAGCCGATGCATTAAGCACCGTCTTGCCGTACAAAATCTGGCGACAAGATGACTTACCGAAGATGGCCCTGATTGAAGCATTCAGCGCGGAAGAATCATCATGTCTTTTCGCAACTGCAGGCTTCTTCCAGGGTGTTGATGTTCCTGGGTCCACCCTCAGTCTTGTGATTATTGACAAAATTCCGTTTCCGCGGCCAGATGACCCTCTACTCAGTGCACGCCGCGACGAAATTGGTCGCGAGTCATTTACCAAGATTGATATCCCGATCGCAGCGACACAACTCGCCCAGGCATCGGGTCGGCTCATACGTTCGCGAAGTGACCGAGGGGTAGTTGCCATTCTTGATCCACGTTTGGCGACAAAGCCGTATGGCAAGAAACTCGTTGCGGCGTTGCCACCTATGAAACGAACCATTGATATCGCTGATGTGGTTTCGTTTTTGGCTACGGACTAAGTAGCCGATATCCCATTCCGCGAACTGTCACAATGAGCGTCGGCTCATCCGGTTGACGTTCAATTTTCACGCGTAACCGCCGCACGTGAGCATCCACCAAGCGCGAGTCGCCCAAGTATTCATAACCCCACACTCGTTCGAGTAACTGGTCTCGTGACAGCACCATTCCAGGGTGATCAGCAAACTCACACAGCAACAAGTACTCGGTTTTTGTGAGCGCGATTTCTTTTCCTGCTCGCGTAACAACGCTGAGATCTCGATTAATTGAAATCTCTCCAATTGAAATAATCGAATGAACGTCAGGTCCACGGTCGGGCTGTTGCTGGGAACGACGCAAGGCCGCCTTGATTCGTGCCAACAACTCTCGTGGCACCACCGGTTTTGTGACGTAATCATCGGCTCCCGCATCAAAGCCATTGACGAGATCTGCCGTGTCAGTCTGCGCGGTCACCATGATGATTGGCGTAATACTTGAACGTCTAAGTGCACGACACACTTCAAAGCCCGAGATGTCGGGTAACCGTAAATCCAGCAACACCAAATCGGGTTGCACCTGTCCGAACTTCGCAATTCCTGACTCTCCATCAACAGCCTCAATAACATCAAATCCATCGTCTTCGAGTGCGAGACGTAAGGCAGTCCTGATGGATTCATCGTCTTCAATAAAGAGCAGTGTTGTCATCGCCTCAAAGTCTGCCGTAGTTGCGCAAATTGTTACAGAAAACGCACATATTTCGCCCAGTTTTTTCACATTCACCAAGCAGAATCTGGGTATCAAACCGGCGGGCGCTCATGCTCCCCCTTGAGCCCCGCCGGTTCTGATTTAGGCGAATCCCTGCGAGGCTGTACCCGTGGCGAGAATTCGATTACCAAAAGATTTAGGTCTGCGGCAGCGCATGGTGGTGTTCTTCTCACTCACTGCCCTGGTCGCCGCTCTTTCACTTAGCGTCGTCACCTATTTCAGCACTCGGTCATACCTCCTAGAACAACGCACTCTTGTCGCTCAACGACAAGCATTTAATAATGCCCAACTAATGCGCAGCCTGATCACAACCGCCGACGCCGACATCGCCGAATTGATCACTCAGATCCGCACTGAGCAGGGTGGATACGCGGTCTTGCTGCAACAACAGACCGCAGATCGAGTCGAACTGTTCTTTGCGCAATCCCCGTTGCGATTCTCGCAATCTGATCTGCCACAAGAACTTGTCGCCAAAACTCAAGATGGTCTCACGGGCCATCAACGCTTTTCGTTCGCTGACAATCCATACGAAGCAGTCGGTGTAGTGATCCCATCCATAGGCGCGGTGTACTACGAAGTGTTTCCAATCAGCGATGTTGCTAACACACTACGAACCATGTTGGCCACACTCGTGATTGGTGTTGCTTTGATTACGGCTGGAGCGGGAGTACTCGGTTTTACATTGAGCCAAAGCGTTCTGCGCCCTCTACGTCGAGTCGCAAAAGCTGCCAATGAAATCGCTACTGGCGGACTTGACACGCGTCTGTCGCACGAAGAGGACACCGACTTGGAAAATCTCGTGATTTCTTTCAATGAAATGGCGAACGCCGTTCAGACCCGAATTGAGCGCGAGCAACGATTTGCTAGTGACGTCAGCCATGAGCTGAGATCACCGGTAACTGCTCTGACCGCAGCGATTGAAGTGCTCGTATCACGCCGCGATGAATTCACGGATCGCAATCAACAGGCAATTGACATCATCAAAAAGCAAGTGGAAAGATTCGATAGGACTGTAATTGATTTACTTGAATTGTCACGCCTGGATGCTGGTGCTCTCACTCAAGAGGTGGAACGTGTTCAGATCAACGATCTAGTCCTGAGAATCATGAATCGTTATGGATTTGGGAACATTCCATTGCACAGTGAAATCAGCAGTAGCGACGGTGATATCGCCTCCGATGATGAAATAGTGCTTGATCGCCGGCGAATTGAACGGATAGTGGTGAATCTGCTCGAGAATGCGCGTGATCATGCATTGGGGGCAACAAGAATCACCTTGGTTATCGATGAAGGCGTAGTAACACTTGGCGTTCATGATGCTGGCCCAGGGGTTGCTGTGAGTGAACGCGCGAA
>LIAZ01000104.1 GCA_001438985.1 Acidimicrobium sp. BACL17 MAG-120823-bin42
ATGCACCACGTTGGTTGTTGTGACAACACGCAATGCGCCAACCACCATTGCTGCGGCGATGATTGCAAATCCGATGTTCTGAGCGACCATAACTGCCTTACTTCTTCTTCTTTTCGGCGCCGGCTTCTAGTTCTGGTGCAGCAGGAACGGTTTCCATCCATTCACCAAGTTTCGACTTGTCGTGCAACAAATCGGCAATGCTTGGCTCGGAATATTCGTACTCGGGGCTCCAGAACAACGCATCAAACGGACACACCTCTACGCAAATACCGCAATACATGCACAGCGCGTAGTCAATGTCGAAGCGGTCGAGCTTGTTAACAGCGCGCGGCTTACCACCCTCGCGACGAGGCGGAGCAAGTTCTTTATGTGCCTCAATATAAATACACCAGTCTGGGCACGAGCGTGAGCACAACATGCACGAGGTGCAGTTGTCTTCGTGCAGTGCTATAACGCCACGCGCACGAATTGGTGGTGCTTCTTTTTCGTGCGGATACTGAACGGTGTTTGATCCGTTCTTAAAGGTGCGCATCATCGTCTTAAACGTGACGCCAAGACCCTTGACCATGCCTGGAATCTGTGCCATTAGAACGCCACCTTCAACACTGCGGTCACCATGATGTTGGCGAGTGATACGGGGATAAGAACTTTCCATGCAAATCGCTGTAGTTGATCCTCGCGGAAACGTGGGGATGAAAAACGAATCCACATGATGAGGAACACGAGCACCATCATTTTGGTGAACACGATGAGTGGTCCAGCCACATTCATCCAGTTGGCCACGCTGTCCATGTCTGTCCAACCAAACCAAGAGAACGGAATTCCCCATCCACCAAGGAACAACGTGCTGGCGATCATGGCAAATACACCTGCTGTGGCGAACTCGCCAATGAAGAAGATAAGGAAGCGGAATCCCGAATACTCAGTCATATAACCCGACACCAATTCGGATTCGGCAATCGGCATGTCGAATGGAGCCTGGGTGAGTTCGGCTTGCACTGCAATCATGAACACCACAAAGCCCACAAACTGAGTGAGAACATAAGGATTACCAACAATGTCGGAACCAAATATTGATCCGGCGTTTTGGGCAAGCACGATTTGCTGCAAGTTCATGGTGCCTGCCTGAATGACAACGCCAACCACTGCCAACACCATCGGCAATTCGTATGCAATCAGCTGACCAGCAGCACGCAAGCCACCGAGCAGCGAGTACTTATTTGCCGATGACCAACCAGCCATCAAGATTCCAAGTACTGAAATAGACGACACTGCAAGTGCATAGAACACGCCAGTTTCAAAATCGGTGAACCATGCGTCTGGGCCAAACGGAACTACCGCAACCAAGAGGAACGTGCTCATCAACACAACGATTGGCGCCATGCGGAAAATGCGCTTATCGGCATTATCTGGCTGAATGTCTTCCTTCTGCAGCCACTTGCCTACTTCGGCAAACAGCTGCATCGAGCCATACGGGCCAGCCTCCATTGGTCCAAGACGGCTTTGCATAAACGACATCATCTTGAACAAGAACACATACACGATGGTTCCTGCTGGCAACAGCACGGCAACCAGACCACCAAGTACTCGTAGCAGCGACTGTCCCCAATATGGGACTTCAATAGCAAGCACTGACATCATTATCGGTCAATGTCTCCGAGGATGAAGTACAACGATGCCAAGATCGTGATGATGTCGGGAACATACACACCGCGAAGCAACCATGGTGTGATCGAAATGTTGTTGAAGCTTGCTGAACGAATCTTGACACGGAATGGCCCGGAATCACCGCGCGAGACAACGTAGTAACCCATTTCGCCGAGCGGATTCTCAGTAGAAACCCATGCTTCACCTTCAGGCACCTTGATGATCTTTGGAACTTTGGCCATCACTGGGCCAGCTGGAATTCCATCGAGCAACTGATCAACGATCTTGGTTGCTTCGCGAGTTTCCTGCAAGCGAACCCAGCAGCGAGCGAAACTGTCGCCATCTGGATGCGTCCAAACTTTGAAGTCAACTTTGTTCCAAGCCATTGGGCTGTCTTGGTCTCGACGCAAGTCCCAATCAACACCACTCGCTCGAAGGTTGGCACCAGAAAGGCCGTATTGCATCGCAACGTCACGTGGAATCACACCAATTCCTCGTGTGCGTGACTGGAAGATCTCGTTGCCAAACAACAGCGCTTCAATTTCGTCACAGAAGTTGCGCAGCTTCTTCATTACTACTTTGGTTTCATCTACCCATCCGGCAGGAAGATCGTCCTTGAGTCCACCAATGCGGTCGAAGTTTGGATGGAAACGTCCACCCGTTGCCGACTCGATGAGGTTCAATACGTACTCGCGATCACGGAACGCGATGAATACTGGAGTGATTGCACCCAACTGCACACCAAGGTCGCCTAAGAACAACGACACGTTGGCGATGCGCGAAAGCTCGAACAGAATCGTGCGAATCCACTGTGCGCGTGGCGGTGCTTCGACACCCATCAAATTTTCTGCTGCCAAAATGAACGGCACTTCGTTGGCAAAACTTCCCAACCAGTCGATGCGGTTAATCAACGACGTCACTTGCGGGAAACTGCGAACTTCGGTGAGTTTTTCGTAACCGCGGTGCATGTATCCACATGATGGTTCTGCCCACAGCACTTGCTCTCCATCAAGGCGCGCAATGATGCGCAGCGTTCCGTGTGTTGCAGGGTGCTGCGGACCAATGTTGAGGGTCATTCCCTCGGTTTCGAGTTCGACATTGAGGCGCGCATCTGCTGCCTGCGATGCGATGTAGCTCAGCTGAGCACGATCGCCCAACTTTGCGTTTACTGGGTCATTCAAAATCGTCATGACACCTCTTCCGGTTCTGCATCGCCACCCGGCAACGGCTCTACGTCAACAATTCCTGGCCAAGGCTTCACCATTCGGGCAAGCAAAGGAAAATCTTTGCGCATAGGAAAACCCTCAAAGTCTGCGGGCAAATACATGTTGCGCAAGTCGGGGTGACCAACGAATCCGATGCCAAACATTTCGTGTGCTTCGCGTTCGTGCCAGTTTGCACCAGCAAACACGTTGCTTATTGAATCGATTGTGTACCCATCATTAGGAACGTCAGCCTTCACATTTACGCCAACGTGTGTGCGTGAATTAACCAATCGCACCAACATCTGCATGCGAGTCTCGCCGCCGGTGTATCCAGGGCGAATTGTTGAGTCGCGTTCTGGAGCCGGTTCGGTTGGGTCATCTTCGCCGCGACCAAATGGCGATGGCAGCCAATCGATTGCCGAAAGGAAACAGAAGTAATCGAAGCCCATTGCCTGCAATTTCTGCATGCTCGAGTTCCACGACTCTGTTGTTACACGAATCCAAACATCGTCACCCGGCTTAACCAACGAATCAACAACACTCGCGCCAAGCGTTGCGCGGATATCGGCGACTATTTGGTCGCGAGTTGTATCAACAACTGGAGCGGTTTCAGCGGGCGACGACAACAGGTTCACCACGCCTCTCTGCTTCGGCCGATGCATCAATTGAAACGGTGCCTTCACCGCGCCAACGCGCACCCATGTCTTCGTTCTTAATGCGTTGTTGCAACAACACGATTCCTTCTAACAATGCTTCTGGTCGTGGTGGGCAACCAGGCACGTACACATCAACAGGAATGATTTGATCAACACCCTTGGTCACCGAATAACTGTCCCAGTACGGTCCGCCACAGTTTGCACAACTACCCATGGAAATGACGTACTTTGGCTCGGGCATTTGCTCGTACAAACGTTTAATCGCAGGAGCCATCTTGTCGGTCACTGTTCCCGAAATGACCACGAGGTCTGCTTGACGCGGACTTGCGGGCAATGGAATAACACCAAGACGCATCACGTCGTAACGAGGCGAACCAAAGGCGGCACCCATTTCAATTGCACAACATGCGAGTCCCCACTGGTACACCCACAATGAATACGAGCGACCCATGTTGAACAACGAGTTCAGTGGCTTCGGCAGTCTGCCACGATCTACAAGGCCCATGTTGTTACACCCACCTCAACACGCCCTTGCGCCAGGCATACACCAGGCCAAGAAGCAGAACGGATACGAAGATTCCCATTTCGACTAAACCAAACATTCCATAACGCTCAAGTTGCGTTGCCCACGGAAAAATAAACACTGCTTCAACGTCGAAGATGACGAACAACAGAGCAAAGATGTAATAGCGAACCTGACTTTGCGACCAACCTTCGCCTACTGGATCAACACCGCTTTCGTAGGTAAGCATTTTCTCGCGACCCGGCTTTGACGGACGGAGCAACGAAGAGACCCACAGCAAGAGGCCTGCGATGAGGACGGCAGCAAGACCGAACCAAACGACGACAAGAAACGACCTGAGGAACGTGGACATCAGACTGAAAAACTACTACCTGTTCCCGTTTCAGCGAGAAACCGCGGGCCTTTGTGCAATCGTGCTTGCTAGCGAGCCTTTGGCATAGGGGTCGACGCCACTTCGGTCAAAAACCA
>LIAZ01000105.1 GCA_001438985.1 Acidimicrobium sp. BACL17 MAG-120823-bin42
CTTAGTGGTTCCTTTTCCAATTACCGTTGCTGTGCCACCTGGTGGTGTTGCGGGATTGAGCGCAATGCGCACCGCATCTTCAACCGCTCGTACCGTCATCCCTTGTTCGACAGCTTGCCGTGCGAGTCGTTCTTGAAGGGCGCGATCAGGTGTACCAAGTAACGCTTTAGCATGACCGGCTGTCAGTCGGCCCTCTGCAATGAACTGTTGAAGGGTGGGAGGCAACGTCAGGAGGCGCAGCGCATTAGTGATTGCCGAGCGACTCTTGCCTACTTTTGTTGCCACTTGCTCATGGGTCATGTTGAAGTCTTCAAGTAGCTGCTGATATGCGGCGGCTTCTTCAAGTGGCGTGAGGTCCTGACGGTGAAGATTTTCCACCAACGCCTGTTCGACCGATGCCACATCGTCGGTCAGACGAACGATGGCGGGAATGACCGTAAGGCCTGCCCGCTTCGATGCCCTCCATCTCCGTTCACCAGCAATCAGTTCGTAACGTCCCTCGGTGGTAGATGGACGAACCAAAATCGGCTGCAACAAACCAATCGCCTTAATCGATGCAGTCAGCTCAGTAAGTGCGTCTTCATCAAACAACACTCTGGGTTGATTGGGGTTTGGGTCAATTGATGACACCACGATGTCCATCAGGCCGATACCCGACGTGTTAGCAGCCGGCGCAACCACGCCACCTGATGCCGTTGGAATAAGGGCTTCTAAACCTCTACCGAGTCCCGACTTGCGCGCCACCACTCACCTCCAGTGCTACTGCTCGATATGCCTTGGCCCCTGTTGAGTTGGGATCAAATGTCGTAATCGGCTTGCCGTGCGAAGGGGCTTCTGCAAGCCGAACATTGTGTGGAATCACGGTCTGGCACACTTTGTCTCCAAAGTGCTCGCGCACTTCACTTACAACATCGGCCGAAAGTTTGGTTCGGGTGTCGTACATGGTGCAAATAATCCGGCTGACGCCCAGACCTGGGTTGAGGTTTTTGCTTACTAAATCAACATTTCGCAACAACTGGCCAAGTCCTTCAAGTGCGTAGTACTGGCATTGAATGGGCACGATCACCTCGTTGGCGGCCGTAAGACCATTCACGGTCAGCAGCCCAAGGGATGGGGGACAATCGATGAGCACGTAGTCGAATTGGTCGATCACTGCGTCAATGGCCTTCTTGAGGCGGGTTTCCCGACCCATGACCGGCACAAGCTCGATCTCGGCTCCTGCCAGGTCAAGGTTTGATGGAGCAACGAAGAGGTTTTTTACGGCTGTAGACGCAAGACAGTCTTCAATCGGGGTTTCATGCAGCAACACGTCATAAATACTGGTTTCCATGTCGCGTGTGTTTAACCCCAGACCCGTGGATGCATTTCCTTGGGGGTCGAGGTCGATAAGCAACACCCGGTATCCCTGTTCGGCCAGACAGGCGCCGAGGTTGATGGTGGTTGTGGTCTTTCCCACGCCGCCTTTTTGGTTCGCCATGGCGACAATACGCGGGGTTGGGTAGGGACCCGTGGTGCCAGCAGGAGTGTTCATAATTTCCTAAGAATACCCCTCGGGTTCGGGGTTGTGTGGGATGTCATCGGTGAAGTGTTCCACGTGGAACATTTGAGGATTCCTTGGTCTGGCTATTTAAGAATGTTCCACGTGGAACACTGCCACACGACCTGTTCGCTGATATCGCGCAATCCCGAGCGGTTCTAGTTGAAGATGTTCCCAGCGATCCGGGGATTCGGCTGGAGGCTCCGACACCACAACCACACCGCCAGTTCGAACCAGTTCGGATGACCACTCGATGGTGTATACGGGGGGGCCGAACCCACGGGCACACGCGGCATCGAACGAACGCCGGATGCCGGGGCGGCGGGAGAAGTCTTCAACATCAGCACATACGACAGTCACGCGATCGTGGATCCCGAGCACCAGAACCGCCCGCTGCAATGAGTCGGTCCGTTTTGATCGACGATCAACCAGGGTCACCTGAAGGTGCGGACGAGCAATCGCAATGACGAGTCCGGGAACCCCAGCGCCACTCCCCAAGTCAACGCATGACTGAGTCGTGATGGGAAGCGCGTCAACAAATGCTGTGGCGTGGTCGATGATCTCGTGTACAGGTTGGGTGCCGAGTGCCCCAATGCGTTGAGCCTCACCGAGGACGCGCAACAGCCCCTCGTGTTGTACGGGATCGAGGTCTGCCACACGGGCAGTCTAGTTATGCCTCGGGTGACGATTCGTCGGCAAGAGCTACCACGACACGGCGATGAGGGTCCTGCCCTTGCGAACGAGTTGCAATGCCTTCAACATCAGCCAGAGTGTCGTGCACAATCTTGCGATCGGCCGAATTCATTGGTTCAAGCACCCGTGGTTGTCCACTTTCTACGACATCGTGTGCCACCTTGAGGGCAAAACGGCTGAGCGCTTCGCGGCGCTTCTCGCGATAACTTGCAACGTCTACGCGCAAGTGCGTGTCGTGGTCACCAAGTCGTCGTTGGCTCACTACTCGCGTCAGATCCTGCACTGCCATCAGCGTTGCCCCTTTGGTACCAACAAATACGGAGACACCCTCACCGGTCACGTTGATGTCGATGTCGTCACCTGATTGCTGAACCGTTACTGATCCAGTGAGGCCAGCCGCCTGCAGCATGCCTTCCAGAAATGTGGTCGCAGCAGCACTTACCGTGGCTGGATCAACAGGTGGCATGTCCGGTCGTGGGGCGCGAGGGGTGGCTTCGCGTTTTGGTCGGGTTGATGTCGACTTCTCACGACGACCACCCTTTGCGTCTCCGTCCTTTTTTGGACCACGCTTTGCACCCTTGTCACGGCGCTCACTCTTGCCACGAACACTGTTGGGTCGCACTCGGGCACGCACGCGTGCCTCGCCGCGTGTCCGTCCAAATAATCCTTGTTTTGGTTCGTCAAGAACTTCAAACTCTGCGTCTTCTTCTGCAACACCCAACTGATCTAGCGCCAAGCCTTTTGCTAATTCAGTTGTCTCTGCTGTTGTTTCTACCCATTCCATAACGATGTCCTTACGTGTGATGGTCTTACGACTTTTTTGGTTTGCGCGGAATCGCGCTGCTTCGATTTTTTCCCGGTGTGGCGGAAGATCGGCGCGGTGGGGTTGCTCCGCCCTTCGGTGGTGTCACTCGCTTGCTCACAAACGGTGCATCGGGGTTTTTACTTTCTTTTTTAGATTTGTTCAACTCTTTATCGTTCTTCGACATTTCACGAGCGCGTTCACCTGCTTCTTGCGCTTGTCGTCCCAACGAAGAGTCACTGCCGTAAAATCGCTTCGTAATGTATTGCTGTTGCCCAATTCGAATAAGCGCTTGTACGAAGTAATACACGATGAGTCCGGTTGGCAGGAATAATTGAAATACAGCAAAAACAACCGGTAAATACTGCATCAATTTCGCTTGCGTAGCCGACATGTTTGGGCTAACGGTTCGTGATGCAACCATCTTTTGTTGAATGAAATAGATGCCCGCGAGTGCAGCTACCAAACAGACGTAGATCAGACCTTTGGCGAAATTCTCATTTACTGCATCGATCGGATTGAGCGCAAGGTCAATTCCGAACGACACCATCTCTGTTTGGCCAACCAATGATTGATACAGATCAGATGTTTCGTTGAGATATTTTGGTAAAAACTTAACTCCGTCTTCGCCCCGTTTTGTTAATCCACTTAACGCTCGGAACATGATGATGAAGATGGGCATTTGTGCCAACAACGGCAAACACGAGGCCATTGGGTTTACTTTGCGATCTTTGTACAGCAGCATCATTGATTCATTCAATTTCTGACGATCACCTTTGAACTCATTTTGTAGTCGGCGCATTTCTGGTTGCAACCGTTGCATTTCGAGCATGCCTTTTGTGCTCTTCAGTGTGAGCGGAGTAATCAACAACATCACGACAACAGCAACAAGGCCGATGGCAAGCGCATAGTTGTGCGTCCATGCATAGAACGTAGAAATCAGGCGAGCGGCGAATTCAAACATGGTGCTTAACAATCCTTTGTGAGATGATCGCAACAGACGGTAGGGGCTGAAGCGGCTGTTTCATGGGGTAGGGGAACCGGGTCGAAGCCAGATGGGCCAAATGGACGACACCTCAACAAACGTTGGAGCGTCATCCACCCTCCTCGAAGCGCGCCATGGGTGTCGATGGCTTCGTACCCAAACTCTGAACAGGTTGGGAAAAATCGGCATGGCGAAGGCTGTCCGGGGCGAAGTCCTTGATACCACACGATCGCCGACAACATGACTCGTTGAACGGTGGCGCCAGCAGTCTTTGTGGTGGCTTTATCACTGTGGGTGGCAGACAACTGAATCATGCGGTTGCCGCCTTGGCGAACAGGCCGTCCACGGTTTCACCCAACTGCATAAAGGTCAGCTGGGCCACTTGGGGTTGCACACCAATGAGGTACCACCCTGGCTGGAGCGCGGACTCGCGGGTTGACACAAGCACACGAAGTT
>LIAZ01000106.1 GCA_001438985.1 Acidimicrobium sp. BACL17 MAG-120823-bin42
GTCGGTGAGAATCGCAATGCCGAGCAAACCAACAATGACAAGCCGAATGAGGTCTGCGCCAATCATGAGTTTTCGTCTGTCCATGCGGTCGGCAAGCGCTCCTGTGAACATCGAGAACATCAGCCATGGCAAGCGTGATGCAATCGTTACACCAGCGATAAGTACGGGATCGCGTGTGAGAATTGCTGCAAGCAGTGGAAACGCAGTGAGAAACATTCCGTCACCAGCACTCGACACCATAACTGAGAGCCACACCGAACGAAAGTTTTTTCCGATTGACCTCTTAGGCGTCATTGCTACGAAACGCTAATTCGGATGAAGTGCGCACCGCGATTTTCAAACGCTTCGCTTAACACAATCCTGAACGCTTCAATTGTTGTGACATCAATGGCGTTCCATCCAAAACCATTAGCAATTGCAGATGGGTCATGTGACGAGACATCAACGCCCATACGTGGGGCCCGCACATCGTCGAATGATTCACGAATTTGGCCATAGCCGCGGTTATCCCACAACACCAGCACCATGTCGATACCTTCGTCAATAGCCGCGGCCATTTCGGCAAGGGTAAACAGCCAACCGCCATCACCGGCAATTGCGAGGACGGGTCTTGTTGTGTCGGCAATTGCAGCACCTATTGCCATGGGTAGTGCGCAACCCAATGTTCCGAAACCAAACGGGGCAAGCCATGAACGAGGCGAGTTGCACGACATCACAGTATGGGCGGCATAAGCCAGTTGTGTGGAGTCGACTGCAACAAGTGTGTTGTCAGGAACGGACTGCTCGATTGCATCAATCCAGGGCAACAAGTCTTGACGTACACCCGAGCGCGCAGCCATGCGCAGATTGGTTGCACGCGCTGAGCCGCTATTGGTTAAAGCAACGCCAGCTTTTGTTAGTTCTGCAGATATTCGGGAAAGCGAGTCTGCAGCATCGGCAACAAGTGAAACGTGCGGCGCGACGCGGCGTGAGATTTGTTCGGTATCAATATCAATTCGAATGACACTGCCAGAGAACCCTTGTGCTCGACCACCGTTGTACAAGTCGGCATCAGAGATCTCCGAGCCGATGACCAACACAACATCAGATTGCTCAATTTCTTCCTGCACTCGCGGAATAACCATTGCCGAACCAACACACAGAGGATGTGTTGATGGCACTTCGCCTTTTGCGTTTCCAGTGAGCACGATTGGAGAATCAATTGCGGTAGCGATGTTGGAAATGAGTGCGCCGGTGCCGAGTGCACCGCCACCAGCGATGATCATTGGGCGTTTTGCTGCTGCAAGCAGTTGCGCGGCCCGTTGAATGTCGGAGTCTTGAGCAACGGGTTTGGAGATGTCAGTAGTAACGCGTGTGAATGGATCAACAAACTGCTCAAGCACATCGGTAGGAATGGCAATGTGCACTGGCCTTGGACGGCTGGAAGTGAACACATTCCATGCACGCTCAATGAGCTGGGGAAATTGTGTTGGATCGGTAACGGTTTCGCTAAATGCGGTGACAGTGCGAACTACTGCCGACTGGTCATCGAGATCGTGGAGTGGACCGAACTTTTTGCCGAGTGAATGAGTAGGTGTAGTGCTTGCAAGAACCAACATTGCTCGTGAGTCGTGATACGCCTGCGCAATTGGTGTTATCGCATTAGTGAGCCCAGGCCCAGAGATAAGCGCGCACACACCCGGCTTGCCTGTTGCTATCGACCACCCATCAGCCATGAAACCGGCACCCTGCTCGTGTCGTGGTGCAACAACTCGAACGCCAGAAGAGTGCAGACCACGAAACAGTTCAATGTTGTGAACGCCTGGAATGCCGAAAACGGTGTCTAGTTCGTACTCGCGAACAAGCAGATCAATGATTGCCTCACCTACGCGCATTTTTTCAGATGAAGCCACGAAGTAAATCTAGGCGAGTGCGGCTTCAAATGCCTTTACGCCTGCAACAAGCGCCTTGCGTTCTGCATCGTCAAGAACCGAATAAGCAGGAATGCACAACGCATCGGTGAGCTTCTCGGCTTCAACCATCAGTGCGCGAACTGCGTCATCAATTACTGGTGCGTCGTCTTCACCCCAGCCAAAACCTTTCACATCGTTTGGTCGCTTTACATAGTGGGCTTGCTTGGATGTGAGTCCTACTGCGCGAATGGCAATGAGGTGTGCTGAGCCACGGAATTCGCGAAGTGATGCGGCAAGTTGCATTGCACGTGCTGGAGTGTCTTCGGCAAGTGACATCGACTTGAATGCTGCAAACAAAGCAAGACCGTCCGGGTCGGCCGCGTTGAACACCTTTTCCATGGCGGCTGTGAATTCATCTAAACCAGCGATGCCGGCCAACTTTTCCCGACCCAAGTGTGCTGCAACTTCGTAGTGTGCATCTCCGATTGTGCGTGCTGGCTGCTTTGCTGTCGCCAGGCTCCATGCTGCATTGATGATGACTGAGTTGAAGTAGCCGAATGCTGCCGCGACAACGCTGCCATCACAATCGCCAAGGCTTCCGCCGCGACCTGCGACATAAAATTCCATGCCCTTTAGTCCCATTGACTTGCCAACTTCAATGGCGTTGGGAGTGAAGAAGTATTTCCAGCCATTGTCGTTGAGAATTGGGCAGACGGTACGGACAAGTTCTTCGTTAGTCATATGCGCAGGTTAGTTGGTTAGCGTTGCGCCTATGTCTGCGCAGATCATGTTCCCCGAAAACCCCGATTTCCCACTCATTCACACACGTCGCTACGAGGTTCGCGCATTTCGCATGGCTGCCGACCGGCTCATGCTTCGCGGGGTGGTGGTAGATGAAAAACCGGCTGGCCTGTATTTACAAGGCGACGAGCAACCACTGTGGTTGCATCACATGATTGTGGATCTTGAGATTGTGTATCCCACATTCTTAATTGAGAAAGCATCGGCAACGTTCCACGAACATCCGCATCTTGAATGCACGCAGATCACTGATCATTACAAGAAGCTCGAGGGCATGTCCATCGCACGTGGTTTCAATGCAAAGGTGAAGGAACTATTTGCCGGTGCGCGTGGCTGCACCCACATCACCGCGTTGTTGTCGGCAATGGCACCTGTCGCGATTCAGGCCGGATGGTCGATGCGTGTTGCGGCTTCATCGTCTGATGAGCCAAACACTGTTGAGGAAGGCAATTTCGAAGAACAGCGACGCAGGCAGTTTGCAGGCACGATCAACACATGTCATATGTGGGATGAAAACGGCGCGTTGGCCGCAAAAGTGAAAGCAGGAAACTTCGTTGAGGTTCCGCTGTCGGTGAAGAAGCGTCTGACGGAACTTGGTCGTAGCGAAGAAGAGTGGTTGAACCTGAAATAAATTACGAGGGTAAGAGTTCAATACGTGGGAAGCGGACCTTGCGCATTTCGGCTAGGTCGCCATCCCATCCAGTTCCTTCCATGACCAGAGCCTCCTCGAGGGACATTGGCTCATCGATCATCTGATTGAGTGCGAAATTGACCGCATCTTTCATGGTGGCTAACTGATACCGCTTCATGACCTTGCGGCACGCAACCTCATCGATATCAATGTTTGTTATTGCCATGGACATACCATACAAAAAGGGCGACCCGTGCGGGCCGCCCTTTTCGAATTTCTGTGCGGATTATCCGCAGAACTGCAACTTATGGTGCGATCGACCAGAGGCTGCTGCCAAGTGCTGGTCCAATGTTTGAATCTGCAGTTGCTGCAACTGCAAACAAGAACAATGCTCCACCGGCCATTGAGATGTTCTTCATGAAGCCGATCATTTCTGGCTGCTTTGCTTCACCTTGTGCGTTCCAGAAGTCGTGCATCTTCAGTGCCATTGCAACAAGCAAGATCGCTAGTACCAATGCGCCGAGGTCTGCATAGACGCCAAGAATGATGGAAAGTCCACCGAGCAGCATGAGCACTCCTGAAAGAAGGTTGGCCAACTTGGGTGCTGGAACTTTCTTGTATGCGGCGTATCCCGCCATTGCTTCAGCTTTGGTGAGGTGATTGAGTCCGCTCATGACGAACATAAAGGCAAACAAAATTCTGCCTACGAGCATTACGACTTCCATTGATTTTCTCCTTGTTGATGTATCGGCTTCAGTTCTGAAGCTGATACATCAAGAGTGAACGAGCGGGATGCTCGAAGTGGGGTTACTCAGGAGCAAGCGACTAGTTTCGTCGCATGGACATTCGCAAAATAGTTACCACGTGTGAAGATATTCAGGCCGAACTTGGCGAACCCACGGGTCGCATCGTACGTAAAGCAGTAGCAAGCGCGGTCATTGATAACCCACTCGTCGGCAAGCGTCATAAAGACCTCATCATTTTGGAAGCGATGGGGGCAGAGATTTCGGGCTTGCTCGCCGAACGTGCACTTGCGGCTTGGTGTAGAGGCAAGTGAAGTAACCGCTTATGGCAAAGGTGCAATTGTGGGAACTGCAGGCGAAATCGAACATGCAGCAGCACTGATTCACCCACGT
>LIAZ01000107.1 GCA_001438985.1 Acidimicrobium sp. BACL17 MAG-120823-bin42
TTAGGTTTTGTAGAGCTGAATTAACATCTGTGTCGTCGGTTGCACGCCCATCCCCCAAAAAGCCTACCGATTTTGTTGTCAAATATTGGGCAATCTTGAAACAACCAAATACGCCAGATAAATTTGTGTGGGACTCATGACATACATCTACAGGCTGCGCTTAATAACCCGGGGTCAAACAAGAATCAGTAAGTACTTGTGGCGAATGGGGCTTAGCTTGTCTAGAGTCGCCCCCCCTGGCACTGCGCTAGGACACTTGACTTTCAATCGCCTCAATGTCAACACAATGTCAACATGACACCTATTTCTACCTATATGTAGACATGTCTACAAATACACAAAATCCAATAAGAAGATGGATAGAAATACATATCCGAATCTATACATATCTATATCAGACGTTCTCATAATCCCTTGGTCGTGGGTTCAATCCCCACCTGGCCCACCAATGTGATCATCATGTGTCCAATATGCAGTGAGCCAGTGTTGGCATTGCTGAACGGTTAGTGACAGGCTCGCGGGTATGCAATTTGATATCGCGGTCATCGGTGGTGGTCCCGGAGGATCTGCAACTGCCATTGCCGCTGCCCGCGCTGGCTTGCGCGTGGTGCTGTGCGAAAAGGGTCCGTACGGACGCGACAAGGTGTGTGGCGATGGACTCACGCCACGAGCAATCGCTGCGCTCGATGATCTAAACATCGATCACTCAGTTGCACATCGTATTGATGGATTGCGCATGATTGCTGGCAAGAAGCAACGTGAGTTGCAATGGCCTACAACATCGCGTTTTCCACATCATGGCGCAGTGTGGCCGCGACAGAAGTTTGACAACCACTTGCTTGATGTAGCGATTGCGGCAGGTGCTGACGTTCGATTTAATGCCGAGGCAATGCCGATTCTTGAAGACGATGTGGTGGTTGGTGTCGAAGTAAACGGTGAAGTCGTGCGCGCATCACTGGTTGTATTGGCAACAGGAGCACAAGGTGCAGCAGCAAAAATGCTTGGCGCAGTTCGCGACCCGGATGAGACCTTTGGTTTAGCGATTCGTGCGTATGCGCCAACACCTCGTCATGCCGAACGTCATCTCGAAGCATGTCTGAGTCTTCGTGACGAACACGGAACACCGGTACCTGGTTATGGGTGGATGTTTCCGGCAGGAGATGGAACGGTCAATATTGGAGTCGGTGCACTCAGCACGATGAAGGGGTTCAAGAAGCTCAATCTCAATACGCTGCTTGATCAATACGCATCGATTGTTCGTGAACCGTGGTCACTTGGCGAGTACATCGATAAACCACGAGCATGGCGACTGCCAATGAGTTGTGTTCGTCGACATGGGCGTGGTTGGGTTGCTATTGGGGATGCAGCAGGTTTTGTGAACCCGATGAATGGCGAAGGCATCGATTATGCACTCGAATCAGCGATGTTGGCAGTTTCTTGTTTCGTGAGTAATCCCGAAACTGCACCCGTTGATTACGACCGCCAAGTTGGCGAGAGGTTTGATGCATTTCTGCGCACAGGGCGCAGGTTCAGTTTCATCATTGGGCACCCGTGGCTGCTGAAGCCAGGTTTACGAGTTGCTGTTGGCACGCAAGCAGCAGCCGACATCACGCTTGCTGTCATGGGAAATCTGATTGACTCCACCACGCCTGGCGCTGCTGGCAGGGTAATGCGATTTGCCGATAATGCATTGCGGATCGCCGATCCACTGCTGCGTCGCACCCGTGCAAAGGCGTAAGCCACACTTGTCTACAGTTTGCGCATGACAGTTTTGTCGATGCGCTCGCCACTGGTTGGCACGGTGGTTGCAGTGAACGTTGCAGTTGGCGACGTGGTTGCCGTTGGAGCGGAATTATTGATTATTGAATCAATGAAGATGGAACATCCATTGATCGCCGAAATATCGTGCCGCCTTACCGCTGTTCGCGTGGAGGCGGGGCAAACGGTTGACGTGGATCAGGTGCTCGTTGAATGCGTTGCGGTAGATGCGCAAGAGCCGATTGTTCAAGTCGAAATAGATGTAACAACAGAGCGTGAGGATTTAGCACGATTGCTTGCACGTCAAGCACTGTTGCACGATGACGCCAGACAAGAAGCGGTCCAAAAGCGTCATGCGAAGGGGCAGCGCTCCGCGCGCGAGAACATTGCAGATCTCGTGGACAAACATTCGTTCATTGAATATGGTGGTTTCGGTGTTGCGGCCCAGCGTGGTCGTCGCAGCGAAGAAGACCTCATCGCCAATACTCCCGCTGATGGTTTGATCACGGGACTAGCCACCATTAACGCAGACGCATTCGGCGCAGATAATGCGCACTGTGCAGTGGTTGCGTATGACTACACCGTGTTGGCTGGCACTCAAGGGTTTATTAACCACCGCAAGAAAGACCGCATCTTTGAAGTTGCGAAACGAAACATGACTCCAGTGGTGTTGTTCGCCGAAGGCGGTGGCGGCCGACCAGGTGATACTGATGCGCCAGGTGTGGCCGGGCTTGATGTGATGTCGTTCGCATCGTTTGCTGAACTCTCCGGGCTTGTTCCATTGGTTGGTATCGCGTCGGGCTATTGCTTTGCAGGTAATGCAGCGTTGCTCGGTTGTTGCGATGTAGTGATTGCAACAGAGAATTCAAATATTGGCATGGCCGGTCCAGCAATGATTGAAGGTGGCGGGCTTGGAGTGGTGAAGCCAACCGACATCGGTCCAATTACAACTCAAACCGTAAATGGTGTCGTTGATGTTCGTGTTGCCAACGAAGCGGAGGCTGTTGCAGTTGCACAGAAGTACTTGTCGTACTTTCAAGGCGTCACAACTATGTTCAGTCGTCACAGCGACGATGCATTACGCGAATTTGTTCCCGAGCAGCGCACGCGCGTGTACGACGTGCATACAGTGATCAACGCACTTGCCGATGTTGATTCGGTGCTTGAACTAAGAGAACAGTTTGGCGTTGGCATCGTCACTGCTTTGGCTCGCATTGAGGGCAAACCAATCGGCATTGTTGCGAATAACCCCGCGCACCTAGGAGGAGCAATCGATACACCTGCTGCCGACAAGATGGCGCGCTTTATTCAACTCTGTGATGCGTTCGATATCCCAATTGTTTCGCTGTGTGATACTCCGGGATTCATGGTGGGTCCTCAGGCCGAAGAGACTGCACAAGTCCGACACTTTGCGCGCCTATTTGTGACGGCAGCAAGTGTCACTGTGCCTTGGGTGACGGTGGTGTTGCGCAAGGGGTATGGCCTCGGTGCCCAAGCTATGGCGGGTGGAAGTTTTCATGCCAAGGACATGGTCGTTGCATGGCCAACGGGTGAATTTGGTGGAATGGGGCTTGAGGGAGCCGTTCGTTTGGGCTTTAAAAAAGAGCTAGACGCGGCAAAAACACCGGAAGAACGCGCGGAATTGGAAACGCGCCTCATCGCCTCCGCTTACGTGCGGGGCAGTGCCCTCAGTATGGCCAGCCACACCGAAATCGATGATGTGATCGACCCGGCCCAGACGCGAGAGGTAATTCTCGGTGTTTTGTCGGCGTGTCCAGTGCCACCTCGGCGAACATCAAAAAAGCGTCCGATGGTTGACACCTGGTAAAAACCGACTGCATTTTGTGAACTAAGATCTCCCAATCAACAAACATGCGTGTTTCAAGAGACACGTAAGAGGGAGAAACAAAATAATGAGAAAGCAGACTTTTAAAGGTCTTGCTGTTGGTCTCGTTGCAGTAGTTGGATTGGCCGCTTGCGGTTCGTCAGAAACTGAAACAGAATCAACAGAGGCAGCAGTTTCAGCTGGCTTGGCATGCGAAGTTACCGACATCGGTGGCGTTGATGACAAGGGCTTTAACCAGAATGCCTATGACGGTCTCAAGCTTGCAGAAGCAGAACTCGGTGTAAGCATCGACCTGCTCGAGTCAGCATCAGATGCCGACTACCAGCCAAACCTTCAGTCATTCGTTGACAAGGGTTGCAACGTCATCGTTACCGTGGGCTTCTTGCTCGCAGACGCAACGAAGGCAGCAGCAGAGGCAAACCCAACCGTTCAGTTCGCAATTGTTGACTCCAACACTTCGGCACCAAACGTTCAAGGTCTTACCTTTGCAACTGATCAGCCATCATTCTTGGCTGGTTACATGGCAGCTGCAACAACTACAACGGGTGTTGTAGGAACCTTTGGCGGAATCAACATTCCACCAGTAGCAATCTTCATGCAGGGTTTTGCATTGGGTGTTGAGTACTACAACGCACAAAAGGGAACTTCAGTGAAGGTTCTTGGTTGGGACGTAGCTAAGCAAGACGGAACCTTCTCTGGTGACTTCAGTGACCAGACCAAGGGAGCCAGCATTGCCAAGAGCATGGCCGACGAAGGCGCCGACATCATCTTCCCAGTTGCAGGTCCAGTAGGCCTCGGCTCATCGCAGTTCGCAATGGACTC
>LIAZ01000108.1 GCA_001438985.1 Acidimicrobium sp. BACL17 MAG-120823-bin42
GGTGGAGACGATGGGACTCGAACCCACGACCCCCTGCTTGCAAAGCAGGTGCTCTAGCCAACTGAGCTACGTCCCCGTACGGCGATCCCCAAGGGTAGCGGTTGAAATGGCCAACACTCCATGCCGACATCGTTAATTAGCGGGCTTCCCGAAATAGGCAGGGGTAGCCTTCGCTACATGGTTGGCGAACTCATCTATGCATTCCGTGTCATGCGCCTTCCCTTGCTCGATGCCGGCGGCGCCCCAATCGGAAAAATTGACGACATTGTGGTCGTGCCTGGTCGTGCCACTGAGGCCCCGAAAGTGCTCGGTTTTGTTGCCACGAGTCAGCGACGCAGCATTTTTGTTAGCGCCAGCCGAATTGCATCACTCGATAACTCGGGTGCTCGATTGAAGTCGTGGGACGTTGACCTCAATCCATTTCGACCCCGCGAAGGAGAACGACTTCTCGGTCGTGAAATCCTTGATCAAAAAGTTGGTGATGAAACCGTAAGCGATGTTGCACTTGCCTTGCATTCGGGTCGTGCACCTGGATGGCACCTCACAAAAGTTCGTCTTGCCAAGCGCAGCTTGTTGAACCCTCGACCGAGTTATCGCTTAGTTGATTGGGAACATACCGCTCACCTGTTTGCCCCTGCAACTGCAACAGCAGCTGAAGCGGCGCGTCTTCGTGACATGCACCCAAGTGATGTTGCTGCAGTAATTCGCGCACTTCCCCTTGATCAACGTCGACTTGTTGCAAGTGCGATGGATGACGAACGGCTTGCTGATTTGTTGGAAGAACTTCCCGAAGACGAACAGTTGCGGCTGATCGAAGGCCTCGACATGGAACGTCTCACCAACGTGTTTGAAGAGATGGAGTTTGATGATCTCGCCGACCTTTTGGCACAAATGCCGGGTGAGCAACGCAGTCGCGTGCTTGATGCAATGGATGACGACGATGCAGAAACGATGCGCCAATTGCTCTCCCATGCTGAAGGAACCGCAGGATCGTTAATGACACCAGACATCATCGTGTTGTCTCCTGACGCAACCGTTGCAGATGCGCTTGCGCGAATCCGTGAACCAGAGATTTTGGTTTCAATTGCGGCACAGGTATTTGTTGCTCATGCACCGCATTACCCACCGACCGGCACCTACTTGGGTGTTGTGCATTTTCAACGACTACTTCGCGAATCACCAAACATGCCCCTTGGACAATGCGTTGAAATGGAATCCACCATCAGCCCAACGATGACCGAACAAGAAGTTGCTGAACGCCTTGCTTCATACAACTTGCTTGCCGTAGCCGTATGCGACCCAAACAACCGACTCCTTGGGGCAATCACCGTTGACGATGTGCTCGACCGCGCCTTACCCGCCAACTGGCGCCGACGGCCAACCGCGGGAGCAGCATCATGAAGCGCAGCGACCTTGCCCGCCCACGCAAGCGCCGCCCTGCATTCGGCGTTCATTACGACCCCGATGCATTTGGTCAATTCAGTGAGACGATTGCACGCAATTTGGGTTCAGCCCGGTTTCTCATTGTGCAGACCGTTGCAGTCATCATCTGGATTGCGCTCAACATTGCCTTTTTGGCTTTGCGGTGGGACCCATACCCATTTATCTTGCTCAACCTCATGTTTTCGGTGCAGGCGGCCTATGCGGCTCCGCTTATTTTGCTTGCACAAAATCGGCAAGAGCTTCGTGATCGCCGTCAGGCAGAAACCGACCGCGCAATGGCCGCAGCAACCCAAGCAAACGCCGAGTTTCTTGCCCGCGAGTTGGCAAGTGTGCGCTTTGCATTGTCAAACGTGGTGACGGTTGATGAACTGCGCGATCAACTTGAAGTGCTTATTCGCGCACTTGACGAATCGCGTCAAGCACCGCAGCCGTAAACAGTTCTGGGTTCTGCCAGTTCACTAAGTGATCGCCATCGATTTCAATCACTGTTGCCTGCATTGCCTGTGCAAGCGCGCGTTGTTTGTGTGGTGCAACCAAAGCGTCGCGTGATGTCACAATGCATGCCGCCGGCACTCCAAGCGTTGCGGCCCACGGCCGAGCATCGTATTTCGCCAACGCCCGACCAGCCTGGTTCATCATCCATGAATCATTTCGTCGAATTTCTGCAACCAACCATGGTCGAAGCGGTGCTGTCGAACTTGAGCGAGGTATTTTGCGCTTGATGTAACGGTCAATCAGTCGCGGAGTGGTGAACAGTCGAAACACCGGTGACATCACTCGCCCGATTTTCCATCGAGTGCGTTCATTGCGCGTGGCGCTCCATTCCAAAGCAGTTGCACATAACACCAATGAATGCACGCGCGTAGGGTGACGTTTGCTCATGAGCATGGCAATCGGCCCGCCCATCGAATATCCCACGGCAGTAACCGACGAAATATCAAGTTGATCCATGATTGCAACAACATCGTCTGCGCAGTCTTCAAGTGAGAATCGGTCGTTGGTGCGTAGTCCCCGACCATGTCCACGATGATCAACGGCAAGAACGGAATACTGCTGAACAAGTTCTGCGTACGCAGGGAAAAAGTTGATGTCTGCGTTTCCCGTCCATCCATGAAGCAATGCCACTACCGGTGCATTCGGGTTTTCGTGTTTGGAATAACGCACAAAAAACTCACCTCGTTGGGGCACTGACACCATGCGGCTACTTGGCATCCATGGAAGTTGTGAAAATACTTGTGAATACGTTTTCACTGGCATGATGCACATCGCCCAATCAGGTCGAGTCGATGACGATCGAGTGCAAACCCTTCGCGTTTAGCCAGTTTTGCCAATGTGGTGTCGAGGTCGTGTTCAAGAGCGTCAGGTACCACCACATCTTTCACCACTCCACATTGAGAACACAGTAAATGGTGATGGTGTCCGGTGATGTGTTCTGCAAGTTCGTACAAGCCGCCATCTTGAGACGACATCACGCGCGCAACCACGCCCGCGTCTTGCAACACGGTCAGGTTTCGGTACAGCGAGCTTTGCGGCAAATCATCAACCAACCGCAACAACTCGGGAATGCCAGCGGGTTGGCCAAGCCTCACCATCGCCCCAACAATGTCTTTGCGCTTCGTTGTATACCGCTGACCCGCAGACTTCATGAGCATGAGGACATGATCATGTATGTCGTTATGGGCAGAAGGCTTGCGAGTAGGCACGGCCAAAATCTATCTGTCTTACGCACCAACAAATTGATGGATGCGCACCCCTGCGGACAACACGTGTGCAAGCAGTTCATCATTGGGTAGTTCGCTTTCTCCCAATACACGAACTCCGCGCGCGGTGATCAGTCCCGTCGCTATGCCCTTGGCACATGTTGCACTCACCACTCCAGCCAACTGCGCTGTGCGTTCGGCAATTCCTGCGATCTCTACCACGCGTGCACCATCTTTAAAGCCGCGCACCTCAATGCGAACCGCACCCATTCCGCCTTCAGCGTGCGGTGGAGCCAACATCGGCAACCGCGCAGTAACGCGATCGCGGCGAGTTGCCGAAACGCGTGCCGTAATGCGCTCGAGTTCAGGCATTGCTTTTTTCAGCAACACTGGGTCGGGTAACTCGGCGCGATAGCAGTCGTATGCCCCGACGGGTTCGGGGAACCAACACAATTCGCGCCCACTGCCCGAAGGCCGACGCAGCCATTCGTTGTCGTGCCAACCAATGGACTGCCCAGAAAGCGCTCGGTGATGTTGACGTGCGCAATCAGGCCCACCTGTGCCATGAAGCGCAACATGTACCTCGTCTACCACATCAAAGTTTTTGGCCACCGAACGAAGCAACATACCTGTCACCCCAGGACTCGATGCCGCGCCTACCAATACCACGGCATTCATGTCGGTTGCTTGCTCATTAAGCGCCAAGAGATTCATGCAGTCAGAGACGTCATCCGATAACGACACCACATGCACACCAGTGCGAATGAATTGCGCCGCCAAGCCAGCGTGTGCTGCCCCACACGCCAGAACAACGACATCGCACTGTGCGATATCTGACTGTGCCACTGCGATCACCTGACACATTGAATTGTTGTGCAGGGCCGCAAGCCGTTGTGCTCGCGACAACACTTTGTCGCACACCGCAATACGTTGCACCCCAGAAAGCGACAATTGCTCAACAACTCGAGAGCCCGTCACTCCGGCCCCAAGCACCCCGATAATGGTTGACATTTCGTTACTTACTTCGACTGTTGTTGATCTTGAGGGTCTGCCTCTGATGGGTTAAGCGGCCGCCAACCACCACGCTTCGTTGACTGCTCAGACCGACCCTTCACACGCAAAATTGCACCAGCGGCACCCGCGATACCAAGCACCATCAGTACACGTCGAATGAAATTCATTGGCAACCCTTCAGAGTTGGGTGTGTTGTGGGGCTAACAAGAATCGAACTTGTGACCTCATCCTTATCAGGGATGCG
>LIAZ01000109.1 GCA_001438985.1 Acidimicrobium sp. BACL17 MAG-120823-bin42
CGACGATGTTTTCAGAAGTGCGATCAGGTAGACCCAGTAGAAATTCCGGTGCTCCGCGAAAGGTGTGTAATTCGTGAATCGCGTCATGTTCTAATGCGCCAATCGTTGCGCCGTCTCGCGGTTCGGCAAACCGAACAGCAAACAAAGACTGTGGCTCACTCATGAACCGTTGCTACCAAACTCGTCGCCATAGCGCTGCATGATTGCGGTGCGAGCGCGTCGACTCCGTTCGTAAATGAATACAGCTGCTCTTTCGTTGGCACTCAACGTTGAGTAGGCATCAATGACCTGCTGCGTGGTGAGCACGTCGTAACCTGCAATGGGTTCAACAGAAACACTGATCTCAGCAGATTCAGCTGAGGCAACTTGGCTATTGAGATCATCCCTGTTCTTATCTCCTGCATCCGGATTGATACGAATGACGCGAGGACCACTGTAAGTTTGTGCTTTTCTCAAAGCGGCGAGCACTAGTCCGGGAATACGCGCAACGCCAACTTTGACAGCAAACTCTCCAACCATGCGCGCATTGCGCACTTCCTGTTGAAACGATTTGCCTATTTGAAAAGAGGGCATGCGTCATCCTCTACAGGACAACCAGGTGCGCTGTTACGGACAAGCAAGAAACACTGCGTGCACTGGGTTTCGTCAGGGCGTCGAGGCTGCAAGCGCTCCATGCCGTCAGTCTTATCATCGACAACCGCGTCCTCTTCTGCTTCTTCTGGTGGCGAATCATCTGCGGCTGTCAGCTTTTCACGAAGAATGGCATCAAGGTCGGCCTCGACATCGTCCTCAGTTCGGAGATCGTCATCGTCATCTTCATCCTCAGAAGCACGCTTAGCAACAACCTCTGGTGCAACTTCGTCTGGATCATCGACAATGTCGATTCCATCTTCGGCTACAAGCACATCTTCTTCGAGTTCATCAATCTCGAGTGCATCTGGGTCAAGATCGTCGCCGTCCAACTCAGGTGCCGAGAGAATCTCACTATCTAGATCATCTGGACCGATGACATCGTCGTCTGACATTCAAATTTCCTTTCAACTGCGAACGGCGAGAGAGTACTCCATAAAGGGGGTGAACATGCGAATTTCCGAGGTTTTAGGAAATCAGGTATTTCGGCGCGATTCGGCCTTGCGTTCAGAATCAAGTCTTTCTAGGGCCGGAGCCTCGAACGTCATATGGGTCATGGCATCTGCCACAGCCCTGTGCCCCGCCTTCTCGGCGATCAAACGGTGCATTTCAATCACCACCCTGCGATACGCAGGGTGCCCTTGCGGGGCTGAGCGCAGTTCCAGCAAATGAATTGCCTCGCGGGCATTGAACTGCATGGCGTAACGGAGTCGGTATGCCATGGAAATGGCATAGGCAGCCTGCTCGGGATAGTCGGGTCGTAACGCCTCATAGAGCGCCGCTGAGCGTGCCATCGTCTCTTCAAACTCATCGCTACCGCCCGCATCAGCAACTAGCTCTGGCATTACGTAACCATGATCCGGCGATAAGCGTTGCCATTCGATCGTAAGTAAACGGTGGCGCTGTAGATCGCGGAATGCTCCATAATCGCCCAACACATCAAATCGGTAGTCAATTCGCTCAAATGCGCGACCAGGTTTATGCCGGCGATTTTCTCGGTTGCCTACGTAGGCCGCGATCAGGCGAACTTTTTGGTCATGACTTAATTGGCTCACACGTGACAACAGTTGCGATTCCGGTAGGTGCGAATGTGCGTAACAAATAGCAGCAAGGAGTTTGTTCTCACCATCTGGATCAAAATCAACAAGCTCTACTTCGTTTACTGGATTGGGCTCATCAGCACCAAACAAATCATCAACGAGGAATGCTGTCTGCTCTTGGTTCGTTGCAAGATAGCTACTCCACTTGCCACCACGCTCGGCAAGGTCAACTCGACGAAGAAAACTGGGCACAACCTTGCGCAACTCGGTCAACATCATGTCCGCATACTGTCGCGCCTCGGGCAGAGGATGTGCGCGCATGCGTAACAAAAGCGATTCATACGCTTGGCCTGAGCCATAGATTCCGACATTCGATAAAGCGCTGGCTGGCAAGATGCCTCGAACCGCGTCAAGGCCCTTTGCGCGTGTGGCTTGGCGGTAGACAAAATCTGAATCGTTGATACCACGTGGGATGACTTTTCGAACATGATCGGTTACTTGCGTAACGAGTGCGCTATAGCTATCGAACATTCTGTCCATATCGCCAACGAATCGCGTGCCATAGGGCCCAGAAAGAATCTCGGGATCGCGGTAGTAGCGATAGCGACCACCGAGCCGCGCGTCATAATTGATATACCGCGTGCTTTGTTCGAGATAGCTCATGATTCTGCCCCATTCCAGAATCTTGGTGAGCAAGTTTGAGGACTGCTCACAGGCAAGGTGCACTCCCCCTAGCTGAGCGACCGAATCATCTCCGTATTCAACAAATACTTTTTCGTACAGCGCTTCGGCTTTATCGATGCCGATCGTGGCATCTACACCGCTATCTCCGCTGATATCTAGATCGCCAAGAAATTCATCAAGGAAAAGCCGACGCAAACTTTTGGAGCTTCGGCTGTAACGCGCAAACAATGCCCCTTTAACCACTTCAGGCAGATTGACGAGAGCGAACACGGGAAGATCCAGGTTGGTGAAGTATCGCTTGAGAATCTCCGACTCATCATCTGTAAATGTCTCTGGAATGTACACCGTCACAACGTGCAATCCTAGAAGTTCGAGAGGGTGCAATCGTGTATGCCGACTACACCATTATTTCGGTGCAATCGCTCTGAACCCGACATTGAACATGGGATACCTTGCCCAGTTTCTCGCCATCAACAGTCAAATTGGACAACTTCCCAGACCATGAATAGAAATCACTCTGGCTATACGCAATGTTCGGATGAGGCAAGTGGGTTCCAACTAAGGAACGTCTCCACGCAGTGATTCGCTGACGCGCAGTCATGGTTCGTGCAACCTCGACGATGTCTAATTTGCCATCATTGGGGTGTGCGCGTGGCGCAATGTCATGACCGCGCCACCATCCGGTATTCGTAACGATGTTAAGTGTTCCACGCAACGGTCTGCCGATATGAAGAGATCCTATGCATACGTCTTGATGGGTGCCACCATGTTTATCGGTATATGAGATTGCTAGCGCATCAATCCGAATCTTGATTGCAGTAGTCCGCCTCGTGAGCTCCTTGAGACCAAGCAACGACCGAAAATCATCCGAAACCAGATGTAGTGCACCCTGAGGTTGTGAATTGAGTGAATTGTCTCGCAATGCAGTACCCAACTCGCGATCGGATCGAAAGGAGCGAATCGCAGTGGGCGGAACAATCTCTTCTCCCCATTTTGAGCCTGGCGAAATTGGCATACCTACATTTTGCCAATCTGGCTCGAGGCCGCAACAACTCCCGTAAACAAGGACTTCGCTGCCAATCCACTAATTGTTGACGAAATGGTTTCATCATCAATGGTGGAAAATTGCCGCAATAAATCGATGAGTTGTTTCATCGTGCGCACGAAATCGCCGGCAGTGACATCATCTTCGTCGAGAATGTCAAATAGCGACGTTCCGTGCGCCCAATCGTATGCGGTGCACATGAAACCAGGATCAGGAAACCGATGCGGCAATAGTCCGTATTGCACCTCTTGAGCGCTGAGTTTGCGACTTATCTGTTCAATCTTTGCCCATCGATCATCTAGTTTTGAATTGGGAAAGTGGATTCGCTCTAGAGCTTCCCGTTTGCGATCCTCGTAAACAAACACCGATGTAAGACTCGCCAATTCATAATGATCCAAATCGTCAAAGACGCCCTCTGAGAGACATTCTGCGATCAACAAATCGGATTCATGAAAAATACGTCCAAGACGCACACCCTTTTTGGTGAGTTTCCAATCGTCAACGTATCCCCACTGCTCGAGTAAATCCGTGAGATCTTCAAATTTCTTACTTACCGACTGGGCAGATGTCGATACCCGTTTTTCAAGCTGCGCAAGTTCTTTAGCGATTCGATCAGCAGATTCAGCTGCATTCAATTTAAACTTCGCATCAGGATCATTTAAAAACGGATGATCGTTGCGCACCTTTCTATTTCGGCCACTTCGCACCAGCATTCTCTCGTTGATTTTGAAACGTGAAAGTTTGGCTGACGTCTCTTTGAGGAATCGTGAATTGGTTGGCTGATACGGCGTCGGTAATGCAATGTGTCCGATGGTGTACACGTGCTCGGTAATATCGCGAGCGGTTATTGTCTTGACACCCTTGCCGATGGTCAACAACGACAACTTGCCACCTGAACCCCGATTTGCAGATGAAATGACAACCAACCGTTCATTCGGTAATGTCTCGCCAATAAGCACCACATCA
>LIAZ01000110.1 GCA_001438985.1 Acidimicrobium sp. BACL17 MAG-120823-bin42
GCGCAACGACCCGATGCGCACGCGCAATCTTTCTGACGACACGGAGTAATCGTGGCGAAGCGCCGACCGCCAACCGTGCACGGTTTGGCTCTTATTGACAAACCTGCGGGAATGACGAGCCACGATGTGGTGAGCAAATTGCGTAAGCAGTTGAACGAGCGACGCATTGGGCATGCAGGAACTCTTGATCCCGATGCAACGGGTGTGATGGTGGTCGGCGTTGGCTATGTCACTCGCTTAATGCAATTTTTGAGTGGCATGGATAAGACGTACACATGCGAAGTGGTGTTTGGTAGCGAGACAAACACACTGGATGATTCCGGGACAGTAACGGCCACTTTTGATATGGGCGAGTTGACACTTGATGCCGTGCGCGCAGCAGCAACGAAGTTGACTGGCCCAATCATGCAAGTGCCGCCCATGGTGTCGGCATTGAAAGTTGATGGCAAGCGATTGCACGAACTTGCGCGCGAAGGAATAGAAGTTGAACGCAAGCCACGACCAGTGACGGTGTATTCATTTGATGTGCACAGTGTTCGAGTTGAAGGTGGCGTGACGATTGCAAACATTGACGTTCGGTGTTCATCGGGAACGTATGTGCGCACATTGGCAGCAGACTTGGGCGCGTTACTTGGTGGAGGAGCGCACTTGCGAAATTTGCGCCGCACCACAGTCGGCGACTTTACGCTCGCCGATTGCACAAGCATTGAAGACGCACAGTTGCTTGAACCGATTACCGCGCTGCGATCAATGACGCGTGTGGTGGCAGACGCTGATACGGCAGTAAAGATTCGTCACGGAAGGTCGTTTCCTGCATGGGCTGGCAGTGCGCCATGGGCGGTTGTTGACGAGTTTGGTGCACTACTTGCGGTGTATGAACTAGATGGACCACATGCAAAACCATCGGTCGTTTTGGCCGAAGCGATAGCGTAAATCTCCGTGCTTATTCTTCGTGATACCGACTCTGTTGCTGTGCATGCGCAGCGGTCTGTCGTCACGATCGGCGCATACGACGGTGTACACAAGGGCCATCGTGCAGTGATTGCTCATGTGCAAGCCGAAGCGAAACGCCTCGGCTGCCAAGGCGTGGTCGTCACCTTTGATAAGCATCCAGCTTCGGTAGTACGACCCGAATCAGCCCCAAAGTTGCTCACCGACAGCGACCAAAAGATTGAGTTGCTAGCCGGAACAGGCATTGATGCCACGTTCATCGTGCATTTTGATGAGGCGTCTTCGAAAGAAGACCCAGCAGCGTTCGTAAAGCGCGTACTCGTTGAGGCACTTGGTGCCAAGCTGATTGTTGTTGGCGAAGACTTCCACTTTGGATACAAGCGCGGCGGCAACGTTGCAATGTTGCGCGAGCTGGGCAAGCAGTACGACTTTGACGTGGTGCCAATGCAGTTGGTACCACGTACAGACGGCGTTGCTGAACCCGTAAGCAGCACAGCGATTCGTCGTGCACTTGCCGGCGGCCAGGTTGAAGTGGCTCAGCAGTTGCTGGGTCGACCATTTTCTGTGCGCGGGGTAGTGGTCAATGGCGACAAGCGTGGGCGCACCATTGGTTTTCCCACCGCAAATGTCGAAGTGTCAAACCAGATGTGCTTGCCAGCCGACGGCGTGTACGCGGGAATGTTCACGTGTGCAGACGGCAGTGTGCATGGTTGTGCGATCAACCTTGGTCGCAGACCAACATTTTTCGAACATGCAGACGTGTCGCTACTTGAAGCGCACCTACTCGATTTTTCTGGTGACCTCTATGGCCAGCAGGTGAGTGTTTCGTTCGAACACTTCTTGCGCAGCGAACGAAAGTTCGACGGCCTTGATGCGATTACAGCGCAGCTACATCTTGACGTGTCGGCGGCTCGCGGTCTGGTCGGCCATACGTAGTAGTTCGCTGACGAAGTGTTCTGCCAATCGGCTCGGCGATTGCTCTGAATGATTCTTCGGTCATTAACTGGCCATGGTTTGCACCTGCTGCGCGCGAAATATTTTCGTTCATCAGCGTTCCACCCATGTCGTTGCAACCTGCGCGAAGCAGTTGCTGTGCGCCCTCTTGTCCAATCTTGGTCCACGACACTTGCACGTTGTCAATAAGACCGCGATAGGCAATGCGACCGATTGAGTGCATGAGAATGGTCTCTCTAAACGTTGGCCCGCGTCGCGCTTTGTGCTGCAAGTAAATAGGTGAAGCCATGTGTACGAACGGCAACGGGATGAACTCGGTGAAGCCACCCGTTATTTCTTGCAATGCACGCGTGCGCACAATGTGCTTGGCCCAACTAAGTGGGTGCTCAACAGAGCCGAACATGATCGTGATGTTTGACTTCAAACCAGCTTCGTGAGCAACCTGGTGACAGTCCAACCATTCTTCGGTGTTGATTTTGTCGGAGCAAATGATGTTGCGAATGTCGTCGTCCAAAATTTCTGCGGCGGTTCCTGGCAATGATGCAAGGCCGGCTTCTTTAAGGCGCGTGATGTAGCTAAACAACGATTCACCCAAGCGCTTTGCGCCTTCGGTTACTTCAAGCGCCGTGAACCCGTGCACGTGCATGTCGGGAACTGCATCCTTTACCGCGCGCGTGACGTCGATGTAATAGTCGCCATCGAAGTCGGGGTGAATGCCGCCCTGCAGGGTTACTTCGGTTGCACCCAAGTCCCAGGCTTCTTTTGCGCGCTCGGCGATGTCGTCGAGGGTAAGTAGGTATGGGGTGCCGCGAAGGTTAAGGCTGAGTGGGCCTTTCGAGAACCCGCAGAACCTGCACTTAAACGTGCACACATTGGTGTAGTTGATGTTGCGGTTGTGCACCCACGTCACTTCGTCGCCAACAATTTGCTTGCGCAGGTCGTCGGCAACATGGGCAATGGCTCGCACCTCTGGCCCGCGCGCGCCAAACAGCGTGACTATTTCTTGTTCGTTAATGCGCTGACCAAGCGCGACACCACGCAACACTTCGGCAACTGGGCCAGTGATCTTTTCACCTTCGCCCATGCGCTCGAATGGAATGAGCATTGGGGGAGCATTGTTGGCACCCGAATACCACTGTGTTGAGCGATGACCCACCAGCACCACTTCGGCGCCATCATGCACCACGTCGGCGGCTGTTACTTTTTCTGGCCACACCTGTCCGCTGTCATCACGCGCCAAACCTTCTGCGTCGCTGCGGTCCATCAATGCAAAGTCGAGCGATGGGTCACACCATTTTTCGGGGTTGATCACAAACTCTGGATACACGGTGAGGCGTGGAGCCAGTGACTTGCCCTTTGCTTCGGTAACCGTGCGCAATTTGTCCAGTGCCGGCCACGGGCGTTCGGGGTTTACATGGTCTGCAGTAACCGGCGAGACACCACCCCAATCGTCGATGCCGGCGTCGAGCAAAATGCTGAAGTCGTCGCTTAAGTTCGGAGGAGCTTGCAAGTGAATGCTCGACGGCAAAATAATTCGCGCTGCAGCAATAGACCACAGGTATTCGTCTTCTGGGCACGGCGCTTCGTGTTGCATGCCGGTGCGTGGCTTCGGCAAGAAGTTCTGCACAATTACTTCTTGCACGTGCCCGTACTTTTTGTGCGAGTCAGCGATTGCCTCTAGCGCATCAATTCGGTCTTCGCGCGTTTCGCCAATGCCCACCAAAATTCCCGTAGTGAACGGAATGTTCAATTCGCCAGCCCACTGCAATGTGTCGAGGCGACGCTGTGGCTCTTTGTCGGGTGCGCCACGGTGGCAGTCGAGATCATCGCGCAATGACTCAATCATCATTCCTTGCGAAGGCGACACCTTGCGCAACAGTGCAAGTTCGTCTTTGTACAACGCGCCAGCGTTGGCGTGTGGAAGTAATCCCGTTTCTTTCAGTACCAATGCAGCCATGTCATGCAGGTAATGAACGGTGGAATCAAAACCGTTTGCCTTCAACCAATCTTTTGCCACGTCGTAACGAAGCTCTGGTCGTTCGCCAAGTGTGAATAATGCTTCGTGGCAACCCATGCGTGCACCTTGTTTGGCAATTGCCAATACTTGTTCGGCACTCAGGTACGGGTTCTCCAGTCGTGCAGGTGGTTGCGCAAAGGTGCAGTAACCGCACTTGTCGCGGCACAACATGGTGAGTGGAATAAACACCTTGGGTGAATACGTAATCCGACTGCCGAATTGCGCATCGCGAATGGCACGCGCATCGGCCATTAACTGATCAAGTGGGGTGGCAAGGACGCGCTGACGCTCAGACAACTAAACCCTCCGTGGGTGCTAGTGAAGTTGGATTGTCAGTGCTCGGCCAAGTTTTCCCACAATGTTAGAGGAGTAGGCGTTCTTGCATTTGCCGTGCGTCCACCAAGATAGCGCTTGTGGGCAGGGAATGAGTGGTCGGAATTT
>LIAZ01000111.1 GCA_001438985.1 Acidimicrobium sp. BACL17 MAG-120823-bin42
CACGCACACCATCGAAGCAGCACGAAAGGTCGGCGTCGAGAAAACCGTGCTGCTCGGCACCGTGTGTTCGTACCCCAAATTCACGCCCGTCCCATTTCGCGAGGAATCAATCTGGGATGGCTACCCAGAAGAAACAAATGCACCGTATGGAATTGCCAAAAAAGCAATGTTGATTCATGCTCAAGTCAATGAAGCACAGTATGGGCAACAGTTTGCATTTGTCATTCCAACAAATCTCTATGGTCCTGGCGACAAGTTTCACGAATCTGTCTCGCACGTGATTCCTGCTTTGATTAAAAAATGTGTTGAAGCAAAAGAGTTAGGTGCCGACAAGATCAGCGTGTGGGGCACCGGTGTGGCAAGTCGTGACTATCTGTATGCCGAAGATGCGGCCGAAGCAATCGTGCTTGCCGCCGAACTGCGCACCTCTGCCGAACCACTCAACCTTGGCAATAACCGCGAGGTAACCATTCGCGAAACCGCAGAGACCATTGCGCGAATCGTTGGTTTTGATGGCGAGTTGGTGTGGGACTCAAGTCGCCCCGATGGTCAGCCTCGTCGCCGTGTCGACGCAAGCCGTGCAGAGCGCGAATTGGGGTGGCATGCTCATACCGAATTTGAAGATGGTTTGCGCCGAACCGTTGATTGGTATTTGGCCAACCGAGCAATTGCAGAACAAGAACCGCGTTAAGTTCGTGAATTTCCCACCACCCCAGTTTCCGCCACCGTCACCGCAACCTGCGCCGCTTCCGCAGAATCAAGTGCGGCAACCGCGCGTCAGGTTTAACAAGCACAACCGCAATCAATTCAGTGCATCGAATGCCTTCATTGCCATCAATCTTGGACTGTTCGTTTGGGGACTGATTATTGATGCATCTCGCCCAGCTTCGGTGTTTGGTATTTCGCGTTTCGAGTACGACATGGGTTTGGCTCGCGAGTTTCTTGATTATGGCGAGTGGTACCGCATCGTTTCAAGCGCTTTCCTGCACTTTGGTGTGCTCCATATCGGCATGAATATGTTCTTGCTCTATCAACTTGGACGAATGATTGAGCCTGCAATTGGGTCGGCAAAATTTGCACTCGTGTATGTGGTGTCGCTACTTGGTGGTGCAGCAGGCGCGCTTGTCGTCAGCCCAACTGCACTTACTGGAGGTGCATCGGGCGCCGTGTTTGGGATGATGGCGGCGGCTGTTGTTGGCATGCGCCAACGTGGCGTAAACCCTTTGCAAACCGGACTTGGCGCAACATTTGTCCTCAACCTGCTCTTCACTTTTGCCATCCCCAATATTTCTGTGGGCGGACACATTGGTGGAGCAATTGCGGGTGCACTGTGTGGAGTGTTTGTATTGGCACCAGCGCAGTGGCGTCTGCCGCGATGGAGTGAATACGTTGCTCCGCTCGCAATTGGCACAATTGCGATGCTGATTGCTGTTACACCCTCGCTGTAACGTCGCCTCACTTCCCCCTATGCACCAGTGTTTTTAGGAGGAACCGTGCTCGACACGATCACAACACCACTTCGGCTCCCGCGAGCCCACCTCGATCCAATCTCCACTCATCAAGACATGCTCGCTGTGTTCTCACTTGCAATTCGCAGACCACTGCGCAGCGAAGTGGTTGCCTTGCTCATGGATAGCAAGCAACGCGGAATTGGATTGCTGTCATTTGACACCCCAACGTCATGTTCTGCACTCATTGATCAGCTCATTGGCTTGTGCAGCACCACCGATGTGGCCACCAGCATCGCAATCGCCAGCGTTCGGCCAATTGACCCACTGCAATCAACCGACGCAGCCGACTTCCATCAGATGCAACAACATTGTCAACGCGCAGGCATCAAGCTTCGTCAGTGGATTGTTATTAGTCGTGGCGGGGTGCACCACATCAGTGCACGTGCTGGTGAGTTGTGACAATTAGTGGCAACCGCAACCAGATCCGCAACCACCAGATGGGCGCGGCGTTGCCTTTTGTGGCGCACTCGCACCACCAACCGATGCAAACACGCTTAACAAGCGCACTGCATTGTCGTGTCCTTCGGGACACGTTGCCGGCAAGTCTGCTTCAGACATCGAGCGACGCTCTTCAAATACCGAGTCACAACTCTTGCAACGAAACTCATAGGTAGGCATAGCCCTAGTGTAGGAACCGTGAGTACCCCAACACCTCTTCAGACCAGGCCTGCCACCACACAGCCGATTACTGAAGAGGTGCTGGAAACGGGCGAACCGGCAATGGCTCACATTGTGAAAACCGAACCAGGCGAAGACGCAGCGAGCAAGGTACTCGAGGCTCGTATCTACGGAACACCACTCGAAGCCTTATGCGGTCATGTATGGATTCCGTCTCGCGATCCGAAGCAACTTCCACTGTGCGATAAATGCAAAGACATCTACGAGACCTACCGCATGTTTAATGACGGACTGAACGAACGTCCTGCGGAGTAGTTAACGAAAGTTACGTGCAGCAACCTGTGCGGCAATACGTAACGGCACAATATGTTCGGCAACAACGTTGATCACACCACCATCACCCACCTCTAATCTTCCGCGAACAAGCAACGCTCCTGCGCCTCGAGCAGCCTTTCGATAGCGAGCCCAGCACCCAACCGAGCACACCACATTGATATGCCCTGTCTCGTCTTCCAAGTTGATGAACGTGATGCCTTGCGCGGTCATTGGTCGCTGCCGATGCGTCACGGTTCCGGCAACGACCACCTTTTCATCGCCTTGTGCACCGCGTTGGGGAAGCTGAGCCGCTGTTGCAACACCCATTCGTTCGAGTTCGATACGCAAAAACTCGGTGGGATGCCCAGAGGTTGACACCCCTGTCGCCCATAAATCGGCAACGGCTTCTTCCATCGGTTGCATGCCAGGCAGGTACGGCGACTCGATACCTGTTGTGACTCCATCGAGTGTTCCCGGCCGCGATTGAATCACTGCACCAGCGCTCCACAACGCGTCACGACGTTGATGACCAAAACTTTGAGTGAACACGCCAGCCGTAGCAAGTGCTTCGAGTTGTCCAATATGAAGTTGTGGAACCTTGCGCACAACGTCTTCCATGCTCGTGAATGGACGGTTGCTGGCAATCGCCTGCGCAACGCCATCGCTTAACCCGCGCACCGAATTAATACCCAGCCGCAATGCCAAACTGCCAGCAGATCGTGGATCGTGCTCGAGTGTTGCGCCGGCACATGATGCATTGATATCGGGTGGGTTCACCACCACGCCATGGCGCTTTGCATCCTGCACCAATGAATGTGGCGACCAAAACCCCATTGGTTGTGCATTGAGTAGTGATGCATAGAACGCTGCAGGTTCGTGCAACTTGATCCATGCCGATGCGTACACCAAGTAGGCAAAGCTCACCGAGTGGCTCTCGGGAAACCCATAACTTGCAAACGCCGCCATCTTGACAAATATTTGATCGGCGATATCGCCACGAATTCCGCGTTCGGCCATGCCGGCATACAAACGTTCGCTGAGTTGTTGCATGCGCATCTGTGAACGTTTTGACCCCATTGCTTGACGCAACTGATCTGCTTCGCCAGGACTAAAGCCTGCAACGTCTATCGCCATCTGCATCAACTGTTCCTGAAATAACGGAACACCAAGGGTCTTTCCCAAACTGTTCTCGAGTAGTGGATGCAAATATGTAATTGGCTCTTGCCCATTACGTCGACGAATATATGGATGCACTGAGCCACCCTGAATTGGCCCTGGCCTAATTAGCGCTACCTCGACAACAAGGTCGTAAAAACGGCGAGGCTTCAGGCGTGGAAGCGTGGCCATCTGTGCACGTGACTCAATCTGAAATACGCCCACTGTGTCGGCTCGACACAACATTGCGTACACCTCGTCTTCTTGTGGAATGGTGGCCAGATCAATGTTCACACCGCGAAATGCGGCGATGAAGTCAACCGCATTGTGCAATGCCGACAACATGCCAAGACCAAGCAAGTCAAACTTGACGAGCCCAGCAGCCGCACAATCATCTTTATCCCACTGCAACACACTTCGGCCTTCCATACGACCCCACTCCACCGGACACACTTCAGTCACGGGCCGATCACACATCACCATGCCACCCGAATGAATACCTAAATGTCGAGGTGCATCTTGCACTTGCTCGGCAAGCAGCAACACCTGATCGGGAATGGTGTGGTCGTTACCACTCACCGAAACCCCCACTGTCCCCCATGCATCGACTTGCTTGCTCCATGCGTCTTGTTGCCCTGGAGCAAACCCCAACGCTCGTGCCATATCGCGCACTGCCGACTTTGCTCGGTAGGTGATCACGTTGGCAACTTGTGCAGCATGATGCCGACCATGTCGCTGATACACATACTGGA
>LIAZ01000112.1 GCA_001438985.1 Acidimicrobium sp. BACL17 MAG-120823-bin42
TCTGGGTTCTTTGCAACACACACCAACACGTGGGCGTGGTTGGAGAGGAACGTCCAGTTTTGGGAAGCCTCAGTGCTGGCTGGCTTTTTCGGCATATATACATGATATCAATATCATGTATTATAAATCAACCTTTTGGTGACTTGATTTCGGCGATTCGCGCCTTTGCTAGCGAGGAAATCAACGTGGCATCAACCTTCCAGTCGAGCGGCACCTGGAACGTGTATTTGTTGACCGTGTAGGGCTCGAGCTTCTTCAGGTTCTTGTCGAGGGCATCAACGCTGAATGGGTTGATCGCGATGTGGTTCTTTGAAACTGACAGACCAATTACGTAGTCCTTGCCCAGGCGAAGCATGGGCTGATTCCAGGCCATGACAAGTTCGAGACCTTTATGTTTTACTGTGACCGCCGCGAAGATTGCCTTCATGGTTTTGGCTGTTTTGGTATCAAGACCTGAGAAGTATGTGGCAGGAGAGTCAAACCGTTTAGATGTGGTGGATCCGCGTACATACATGACCAATGCGTTCGCGTGAGCCTGACTGAATCCGTAGTTCTCTTTCAGGTAGGCAATCTGTTCGGGATACTTATCGGTTTCAAGTTCTTTCAAGCGTTTTATCCAAAAGGTGATCTTTTCACCATGCTTCTTTTCGATAGCAGGGAAAAATTTGCTGCGATCTCCGTCGTTCGAGGGCATAATTTGACGATACTTCTAGGTACGTGGACTAACAGGGATTCTGATTATGACGAATGAGAAAACAGACGATCACGCTAAGCAACCTTGCTTTTCATGTGGTTCGCCATTCGCCACAGAGTGGACGACTGCAGACGGGATTGCCTGGTTGTGCAGAGAGTGCGCGAACTTAAACGGGCTTGGTTGCCCGTAGTTAAGCGAGTGCTTTGCGCAAACCGCGTGTAGCGGTATCGCCTATCTTGTTGAAGACTTTTCCTAACAGCAAGTTCATTGGCGCAATAACCCAATTTGCCGTGAGCGTTGCATCGTAAATGACATCGCAGCCAGTTGGGGTTGGGGTAATGGTTACACGGTCGATGGATGTGAACAACGTGTTCACACCTTTGACTAATACGTTTCTTGGTGCGTCGTATTCGGTAGTGGTGTATCGCAGTGTTGAAGTGGATTTTCCAACACCCTTCACCGTCACATCGAAGATGGTGCCTAGTCCTGCACCTGAGCCACTGATCTGTTCAACTTTGATTACACCCTTATCCCACTCGGCAAAGTTGCGAAGATCTGCCATGTAGGCAAAGGCTTCCTCGGGAGTTTTTGAACTATTGATTGTGGTGACGTATCTGGCCATGAGTTCACCGTACAACAGTGCGAGTAGTGGATGTAATGCGTAGGGTTCTGTTTGTGTCACATGTGGTGTGCCCTGAACCCGTAAAGCGGCCAGTGATGAAGCAGCAGTGGCGCGATCTTGCCTATATCCATTGGCATTACGACCCAGCGGTGGTGCAGTCGTTGTTGCCAGAAGGTATTGAGGTGGACACCTTTGACGGCAGTGCGTGGGTGGGTTTGATTCCATTTTCCATGCGTAACATTTCGTTTCCGTTCATTCCTCCAGTTCCATATTTCGGATCCTTTCCTGAAGTGAATGTGCGCACGTATGTAAAACGCAATGGTGTGCCAGGCGTGTGGTTCTTTTCTCTTGATGTGAACAGGCTGATCCCGGCTTTTGTAGCCCGCACAACGTATTTCATTCCGTATTGCTGGGGCCGTGCGTCGCACAAAAAAGATGATCAACATTTGCACACCACGGTGAAGCGTCGTTGGCCGTCGCGATCGTCAACGCAGATCGAGTTGACCATTGGTGGAGAAATCAATGAGCCGACTGACCTTGCGCATTTTCTATCCGCGCGATGGGGGCTGTACTCAAAAGGATTTAGAGGAAGGCTTCGCTATGCGCCTGTCGATCACGAGCAATGGCAGTTGTATGAAGCCAACATTGTCAACCTTGAAGATCATTTAGTGACGGCAGCAGGTTTACCTGCACCAACCGGTGAAGCACATGTGATGTTTTCGCCTGGAGTATTAGTGAGGATTGGCAAGCCTCGTAAGGCGTAGCTATTTCTGAACGTTCTTTGGCTTTGCTTTTGTTGTAACACCGAGCGAGGCAATGGTTGCAGGAACAAAAAACGCGCGGCCATGAAATGACATCGGAGCCCCTTCCTTTGTCGCAATTGGTGCCTTCCATGCGCGAATTCGGTAGATGAGGAAAATTAATAACGCCGAATGGAATGTGATGATTGACCAAGCAAATCCATCGGTGCCAAGAATGTCTAGAAACGGGGCCGCAAAAAGTGGTCCAAGCATTGCGCCAAACCCGTAGAGAGTGACGAGTTGTGATGCAGCAGCACCAATTTGTTCGGGAGAAACCCAGTCGTTGGTGTACGCACTGGCGATTGCATACAGCGGGAAGCTGAAGCCACCGATAACAAACAACAGCACGATGGTCCAGGTGCTGCTCACGGGTTGATACAACATGACAACGCTCGTCACAATCGCGCCAAGTGCGACGAGCAAACCGATGACGCGTCGATCAATGTCGTCGGAAGCAGAAGAGATGGGCCAAGTAAATGCCATACCACCAAGTTGAATTACTGCTACCAGGACGCCGGTGCGACCGATGCTGAGACCTTCTCGAGTTGCATGGATAACAGCCATGCCGAGCATTCCACCATGAGCAAGACCAACAAGCAAAATGAAACCGAATCCAGTCGGCACAATGCGAGCAAGTTCGCGCAACGAGATGTGCACATTCTGCTCGACTTTAGGTGTGGACGCTTGTTCCGACATTGAGACAGGGATAACGGCGAGGGATGCAATCATCGCTGCAAACGCAAACCCTGTGAGGTTGCGGGCGTCAAAGTTAAATACCATTAATTGGCCAGCACCGTAGGCGCCAACAGTCACCACGTTATACAGCGCAAGCAGTCGGCCACGGAATGTGTTGGTGGCAAGACCATTAAGCCAAGATTCGGCAACAACATAGAGACCGGCATAACAAAACCCTGTACTCACACGCATGATGATCCAGATGAATGGAGAATCAAATGCACCGCTGACAAGCACCGATGCACTGAGCAGTGAAGCAAGTGCGGCATACACGCGAATGTGACCGACCTGAGCAAGTGCTCTTAATGCGTACAAAGAACCAAGTAGGAATCCCGCGTAGTACGCAGTCGTGAGACCACCGCTGATCACGGTCGGTAGGTTCTTCAATTCGGCGCGAATTCCTACCATGGTGCTAAACAGACCGGCTGTAAAAAGTAGGAGTGCGAACCCAGTGAACAGCCCCCAGGTAGACCTAAGAATTCGTTTGCGATTCTCATTGAGTGAAATGAAGGGAGTCACTACTTCAGTCAAGCACGAATGTCTAGCCGACTGATGTCATGTTCAACAGGTTTAAGTAAACGTTTGGCAAAAAGTGCATATCCGGTCATCACCACTGCCGAGATGATGAATGGGCCTCGAAGTCCAAAGACTCGCGCTGCAACGCCGCCAAAGAGTGCCCCGAACGGAACGATTCCCCATGTGACGGTGCGGGAAACAGCATTCATACGTCCGAGCATGCGTGTGGGAGTGATCTGTTGTCGAAGGGTGGTGTTCAGTGCAATCCACCAACCCGAACCAATACCTAACACGAGGTGCATCACGATTGCCAAAATTGGTTCCCATGCAACTGCCAGCCCAATGGTGGCAAAGGCCCAAGCCCACAGCGATACCTCAAGAGTTCGTGTTTTCCCAAGCCGTGTGGTGATCTTGTCAAGAAAGAGACGGCTGATGACTGTTCCTGAAGCAGCACCAACCGATAATGCGGTGAAGGTGATTTTGTTGCCACCAAGTAAGTCTTCGTTGTACAACACCAATAGCGAGTTGGCAGCAAAGTAGAAAAAGTTCACCACCGTGAGAATCTCAGTGAGCCTGCGCAGCGACAACGTCTCAATCGTGTAGCGAATGCCTTCCTTGATGTCAGAGAGAATCTTGGTCGTAGGCGGCTCGACTGCATGTTCGTCGGGTACGCGTGAGACAAGGGCGGCTGAGCCTGCAAACGTTGCGGCATCGGCAAGAAACGGCAGCGACATTGAAACATTGAACATGGCTACACCAAGTGGTGGGCCAATGAACTGTGCAGCAACAATTTGTCCACTGGCGAAGCGGGCGTTTGCGTCAAGTAGATCTTCTTGTTTAACAATTGCGGGAATGAGTCCTTGTGCGGCATTGACGTGAAGCGTTTCGCAGGTTCCAAGGAAGAACGCGCTGAGATACAGCATCCAAATGTTGACCAA
>LIAZ01000113.1 GCA_001438985.1 Acidimicrobium sp. BACL17 MAG-120823-bin42
AAAGTCAAAGGGCCCTCGGTTCGCCGGGGGCCCTTTGCATATGCCGATTGTTCTACGAACACGATTGGGTAACCAAAGTTGTTATTCTGCGGGGATGTCAAAAACCAAGCCTTCAGTCACGATTCCTGCAGAAGCTCCACCATCTGAATTGGTAAAAACCGATCTTGAAGTGGGAAGTGGTGACGAGGCGGTGAAGGGTAAGAACGTTTCAGTTCACTATGTCGGCGTGGCATGGAGCAATGGACAAGAGTTTGACGCATCGTGGAATCGTGGTGATGCATTTGATTTCAGGCTTGGCGCAGGTCAAGTAATTCAAGGTTGGGATGATGGCGTTGCAGGCATGAAAGTTGGCGGCCGTCGGCAATTAACAATTCCACCAGACATGGGATATGGAAGCCGCGGAGCAGGTGGCGTCATTAAAGGTGGCGAAACACTTGTTTTTGTTGTTGATCTGCTGAATGTTTTTTAGATAACTACGGGTAGAATTACTTATACAGAGCTGTGTGCAACACACGTTGTGCACGTAAAGAACTGGTGAGTAATGAATATCTTGGTAATCGGTGCAGGTGGAGTAGGCGCGTCTATGGCGTCTATCGCTGAGACCCGTTCGTTTTTCGCGAAATTTGTATTAGCCGACATATCTTTTGCTCGAGCCGAGGAAGCAGTTGCGCTCCTTGACGATCGCTCCAAGTTTGTAGCCGAGCAAGTTGATGCTCGCGACAAAGAAGCAATCAAATCCTTGATTTCTCGTGTTCAGGCCGATGTAGTCGTCAACGCATGCGATCCACGACTTAACGAGCCCATCTTTGATGCAGCTTTCGAGTCTCATTGCAATTACATCGACATGGCAATGAATTTGAGCGAACCGCATGCTTCGAATCCTTATGAAGAAGTTGGCTCACCGCTTGGGAAAGATCAATTAGCCGCTGATGAAGCGTGGCGCGAACGCGGTTTGTTGGCGTTGGTGGGAATGGGTGTCGAGCCTGGTTTAAGTGATGTGTTCGCTCGTTATGCTGCTGACAACTTGTTTGACACGATTGATGAAATTGGTGTTCGGGACGGCTCAAACCTGTCAATTGATGGTCTAGATTTCGCTCCTACATTTTCCATCTGGACAACGATTGAAGAGTGTTTGAATCCGCCAATCGTGTGGGAAAAGAATCGTGGTTTGTATACCACTGACTGTTTTTCTGAACCAGAAGTATTCCACTTTCCCGCAGGCATCGGACCGTATGAGTGCGTCAACGTAGAACACGAAGAAGTGTTGCTGATTCCAAGAGAAATTGAATGTAATCGCGTCACATTTAAATACAGCCTTGGCGCCGAGTTCATTGACTGGTTGAAGACGTTTGCTTACCTAGGGCTTGACAGCAAAGATCATGTTCGTGTTGGCGACGTAAGCGTTGCTCCTCGAGATGTATTGGCAGCGGTGTTGCCGAACCCGGCAAAACTTGGACACTTGATGCATGGAAAAACGTGTGCGGGCACGTGGGTGCGCGGAACTTATGACGGCGAGCAGCGTGAGGTATACCTGTATCACGTCGCCGACAACGAAACCACAATGCGCGATTGGGGTTCGCAGGCAGTCTTGTGGCAGACAGCTATTTGCCCCGTAGTTGCACTTGAGCTTTTGGCAAATGGCAGTTGGAAGTTAACGGGAGTTCGCGGTGCCGAAGCATTTAACGCCGATCCATTCCTCAATTTGCTCGGTGATTATGGTGCCCACCACGGCATGGTCGAGATGGGTCCTGGTCTCTGGCCAAGTCCCAAGCCGACAGGTCAACCAGGTTGGGATCGCCCCGTAAAGCGCGCAATTCGTCTGAGTTAATCGTGTTGCGTAACCGCGCTTACAACGCTGGTGCGATAGTTGCAATTGTTTCCACGACGGCATTGATGTGGTCGGATACGGCAATTTCCTGGTGGTCAAACATCATCGAGTTTGCCTTGAGCATTAATTCGACAGCAGCACAGGGAGTCCTTAATTCACGACCTTCTGGTGATGCAGATCTTCATGCACTGGTGTGGGGTAGTTGTGCAGTGGCCGTTGGGTTTGCTTTGAATTGGCAAAAACTTCAATCTGCATTTATTGCGTTATTTGGTTGGACTGTATGTGTAGAGATTGCACAACCGTGGTTTACGACGATGCGATCGCGCCAATTGAGCGATCTGCTGGGCAATTTTCTAGGAATTCTGGTTGTATTTGTTGTCGCAGAAATTGTCAAGCAGGTCCGAGTACGCCGCTGATGTAGTGCCTGCGGCATAGCAACTCATAACGAACTTCGTCGCCAAACAGTGGTTCGCTCATTGTTCTGTCGGTATCGCCAACAACGACTGTTTCGCCTTCGTACACAATCATGCCGTTAACTAAACGGGCGTTGAAGTTTGCTCGTTGGCCACACCAACAACGTGCTTCAACTTGCATTTCAACTCGTTGGTCCGCAATTTCAAGGAGGCGGCGAGTTCCATCGAAGAGTAGACCACGAAAATCTGTGATGAGTCCGAAGGCAAATACATCAACATTGAGTTCATCAACAATTCGTGCGAGTTGATTGCACTGCTCAACCGAATAAAATTGGGTTTCGTCACACACCAAAAAGTGCAGTGGCATGTTGGATTGAGTTAGTTCAAACAAATCAAGATTTGCCGAAACATCAACGGCAGGAGCTGAAACTCCAAGTCGGCTTGTTACTTGCGAACCATCTCGATCGAGCTTGGTCAGTAATAATCCGTTTACGCCTCGAGATGACATGTTGTGGTGGATTTGCAATGCAAGGGTGCTTTTCCCCGAACCCATTGTTCCGTAACTGAATCTCAAGGTGGCCATGACGAACATGAACCGTAGTCGGACTGAAACACGACTCGCACCTGACCTAATGTGGAAGTTATGAAATCCCTCAACCGTGCAGGGCTTGCGCGGATGATTGACCACACACTGCTGACGCCAGAGGCAGTGGAACACGATATTTTGACGCTGTGTGCAACCGCAACCGAACTGGGTGTAGCCGCGGTCTGCGTGTCTCCTCACTGGGTCTCACTGGCAGCCGCACACACTGATCGTCCCATCGCGAGTGTTGCGGGGTTTCCATCAGGCAACCATCTTCCAAAGGTGAAAGCATTGGAAGCCGCGCAGGCGGTCAATGATGGAGCCCGCGAAATTGATGTTGTTGCTAACTTGGGATGGATTGCAAGTGGTAATTGGCAAGCGCTACAGAATGAAACCGCAGAAATTCGTCTAGCACTTGGCGTGGATGTAGTTCTGAAGGTGATTTTGGAAACGTCGTTGTGGAGCACACAACAAATATTTGATGCGTGCTCGGCAGTTGTGGCCGGTGGCGCTAACTTTGTCAAGACATCAACTGGATTTCATAAATCAGGTGGTGCAAACATTGAGGCCGTGCAAACGATGCGCCAAGCCGTAGGCGATGGAATTGGTGTGAAGGCAAGTGGTGGTATTCGAACTACTCAGACCGCGTTAGAGATGATTGAAGCGGGAGCAAGCCGAATTGGCGCTTCCGCAACGAGAGCAATTATTGAGGGGTTGGCATGAAACGATGTATTGCTGTATCAATTGTGGGGATTGCTTTGTGGGTTGCGCCTGCTGCACACGCTGGGGTATCACCGGTTGAACCCGTGCCTGTTGGTTCACTACCCCAGGAAGTCGCAGTGCGAGCTGAGTTTCCTGTTCCAGCAAACTCAGGCAAAGGAAGAAGAGTTGTTCATTCAACGCGTCAGTTGCGCGTGTGGGTGATTAATGCACAAGAAGAAGTAGTTCGCACGTTTTTAGTGTCAGGTCAACGTGGACAACCCAAAAAGGGGATGTACAGCGTCTCAAGCCAATCAGCTAGATCGTTCAGTACTGTGCTCCAGGGTGTGACGTTTAGGTTTATGACACGATTTACCATTGGGCGCAATGGAGGAAACATCGGCTTCCATGAGATTCCTAAGCAAAATGGTGTCCCGATGCAGACGGTTGAACAGCTCGGAACAGTGCAGGGAAGTGGATGTTTGCGGGCAAGTACTGAAGACGCAAAGTTTATTTATACATGGGCAAAGCCAGGAACGCGAATAGTTGTTGTTCCCTAGTAGGGGTTAGAAGCGCGCCATCTCCGACTTCAACAAATCAAGGCCAAGGTTTCCGAGGTCAAGAGCATGTGCGTGCCATTTACGCAGATCAAATGCTGCGCCGTATTTCTGTTTGGCGTCATCACGTAGATCAAGCCATACACGCTCGCCGAGTTTGTATGAAATAGCTTGTCCTGGCCAACCGAGATAGCGGTTAATTTCCGAGCGATTGAATTCA
>LIAZ01000114.1 GCA_001438985.1 Acidimicrobium sp. BACL17 MAG-120823-bin42
GATTGACGCACTCAGTCGAGCAGGAATCACATTCGATCGCGCACATCCACAGAACGTGGTGTGCATGCCCTCGCGTAGCACCATGCTCACGGGCCAACACGTGAGCACACACGGTGTGTGGATGAACGGCGTGCCACTGCCCGAAGATGCGCCGAGCATTGCTGCAGATTTACGACATGCAGGATATGCAACTGCACTCATTGGCAAAGCGCACTTTGAGCCACTACTTGATCCGTTTTTGCGCTTCACCGAAAACCGACTCGGCGCAGAACTCATCAACACCAACAATCCACGAGACCCTCATCGCGGTTTCGACCACATGGAACTTGCAACACATGGCGCCGCAGGACAACTGCATTATTCGCAATGGATTCGTTCTGAGCATCCCGAGACCATTGGTGGCTATTACAACGTGCTCGACCGCGAACTTCAGGTGAATGCTGAAGGCGGTGGCGACACTGGCGCGCCACAAGTAAAAGCCAATCCCATTCCGCGCGAGTGGTATCACACCGAATGGGTTGCGCAACGAACGATTGCGTGGTTGCAGTCACTTCCCGATGACCGAGACTGGTTCTGTTGGATGAGCTTTCCCGATCCTCATCACCCATGGGACCCACCAGCATCCGAACTACACCGCGTGAACTGGAAAGATCTTGATTTGCCCGAGGGCTATATCGCCGATGCTGACAAGCGCGAAAAAGTTATTGATGCAAAACTGCGTCACTGGCGCGGTTGGTACGACGGAACATTTGTCTCCAACTATGAAGCACCAGCAAAGTGGGTACCTGCAACATTGACAGCCGACCAAGTGCGCGAAGTGAATGCGTTCACCCATGTTGAAAATGAACTCATCGACGAAGCCATTGGCTCAGTGATGAAGGCCATCGAATCACGCGGCTGGGGTAACGACCTTGATGTGCTGTACACCACGGATCATGGCGAATTTCAAGGAGATTTTGGCTTTTTGTTCAAAGGCCCGTATCACGTGGATTCGCTCATGCGATTGCCGTTGATCTGGCGACCTGCTCCAAGTTCACACATTGAACCTGCGCGAGTAAGCGCACCGGTTGGTTTGGTTTCACTGGCTGCAACATTTGCCCACATTGCCGGACTTGAGCAACCCAGTTACGTCGAAGCACCTCGCTTGCCACACACCAATAGTGATGCCGAAACACTTGGGCATGAACGCGTACTCACCGAATGGGACAGTGTGTTGTTCGGCAAAATTGTTCATCTGCGCACGATTTGTCGTGATAACTGGGTCTGCACTGCAGCATTGCCCGGTTCGATGAATGAAGCAGGTGACGGTGAGCTCTACGACCTCACGCACGATCCGCTCCAACATGTCAATCTGTGGAGTGATCCGCAAGCACGAGCAATGCGCGAAAGCTTGCTTGCAGACATGTGGGACAACTTGCCCGACCAACAGTTGCCGCTGCGCCACATGGACGCACCTGTTTGATCAGTTATTGATGCGCTGGAATCTGCTGCGTAATGCAGTGAATTCCTCCACCGCCAAACGCCAAAATTGCACCAACATCTAGACCAACTACTTGTCGATCAGGAACAAATTCGGCAATGAGTGCAAGCATGTCGTCGTCTGCAGCGTGCCCACACACAGGAACAATGACAGCACCATTAACAAGATAAAAATTGAGATACGGAACCTGCACGGTCACTCCATGCACTTCGATTCGCGGCAAGACAGGAACCTCACGAATCGTGATGTCAAACATTTCAGCAACGTGACGATTTTCCTTCAGTCGCTCATGGTCACTTACCGAAGTATCGTCGCAACCCTGCAACACCAGTGTCCGCGGAGCAGTGAAGCAGGCGACGTTGTCCACATGTCCGTCGGTGTCTTCATCTAGCGAAAGTCCATGCGGAAGCCAGATCACATCTGTAGCTCCGAGCTCGTGCTCCATCGTCGATGCAATTTCTTCGCGCGTCAGATGAGGATTGCGATTGGGATTCAACAAACATTGTTCCGTCGTTGCAAGAAGCCCTGTCCCGTCCACCGTGATTGAACCGCCTTCAAACACCATGTCAATGTTGCGAATTTCGTGACCCATTAACTCTGCAAATGATCGAGCAAGAGCAGCGTCTTTGTCGTACGGAACAAACTTGTTACCCCACCCGTTAAACACCCAATTACCGGCGATTCGCTTATCGCCGTCAAAGACATAAATCGGACCGGTATCTCGGAACCAAGAGTCATCAAGTGGCAGCTCGACAACCTCTACGTTGTCACCACACAACAGCCGTGCTCGGTCAGCGTCTTGGGCGTTAGCAATCATGGTGATGGGCTCAAACCCCGAGATCGTTTTGGCCAATGCTGCATGGGCTAAACGGGCATCACCCATGTGGTCGCGGTATAAGTCGTGTCGCGACGGCCAGCACATTACGGTTCGCTCATGGTGGGCGAATTCGCCCGGCATTTTCACGATAACTCATCTCCATCAAGAGTGATCAGCGGAATGTATAACTCTGGTCGGCGATCGCGAAATACGCCCCAGCCAAGGCGCATCGCGCGAACAGCATCCAAGTCGAACGTTGCAGTCAACACGGTTTCTTCTTCTCGATCTGCTTCTGCAACTTTTGCACCGGTTGCATCGGCGATAAAAGATGACCCGTAGAACGTGATCTCGTTATTCACTCCAACTTCGCGACCTGTTCGGTTGGCGGCAATGACGGGCATCAGGTTTGCACCTGCATGACCTTGCATCACGCGCTGCCAATGCATAGATGAATCCCATGTTGGATTCGGTGGCTCGCTGCCAATTGCAGTTGGATACAACAACAATTCCGCGCCCATCAACGCCATTGCTCGCGCGGCTTCGGGGAACCATTGGTCCCAACAAATACCTACGCCAATATTTCCAAAACGGGTATTCCATACCTGAAAGCCAGTGTCGCCTGGGCTGAAGTAGTACTTCTCGGTATAGCCAGGTCCATCAGGAATATGGCTCTTGCGATAAATGCCAAGCATCGATCCATCTGCATCAATCATTGCAACGGTGTTGAACAACGTGTTATTCGCTCGTTCGTACACGCTGATCGGTAGCACAACACCAAGTTCTTGTGCGAGTTTCATAAAGTGTTCGATTGTTGGATGCCCCTCAATCGGTAATGCGCGAGCCAACTCGCTCGCACGTTGGTCTTTGCAGAAATAATGTCCCTCAAACAGCTCGGGGATCAGAATTACTTGTGCTCCTGATGCTGCGGCTACACGAACTAATCGTTCAGCAGTAGCAACATTGGTTGCAACATCGACTGCCATCGACATTTGGATTGCTGCAACAGTGACCGTGCGTGAAGTCATGAACGTACCTTTCGAAGATTTCAGCCAAGCGCCGAATTAATAGCCGCGAGGACCTCTGGCGCATCAGGTGCTACCTGAGGATGGAACCTGGCAACAACATTTCCCTGGCGATCAAGGACGAATTTTTCAAAATTCCATCGCACGTCACCGCTGTAGCCTTCGGCATCTTTCACATCTGCAAGCGAGGCGAACAGTCCGTGGCGGGCATCTCCGTTGACATCAACCTTTTCCGTCAATGGGAACGTCACATTGAACGAAGTTGAGCAAAACTCTTGGATCTCTTCTGCTGTTCCAGGCTCTTGTCCAAGGAACTGATTACACGGCACACCCACGACCGAAAAACCCTTGTCTGCAAGGTCGTCATGGACTTGCTGTAATGCGCTGTACTGAGGCGTAAGGCCACACTTAGAGGCCACATTGACGAGCAGCGTGACTTTGCCCTGCTGTGCTCCCAGCACATCTCCTGAGCCAATAAGCGGATTGATCTTCTGTGAATACAACGACACGGGATACCTCCAATGAACGCGGGTTTGCGTTGGCAATGATCGTAACGCCCACGCCACTACCTGCTACACAAGATGCATGCCACGGAAGCAATTTGATGCCTCGTATTACAAACGGTTCTACTCAAGCACCCCGGTACACAGTCGCAAGAAAGTTGCACTCCTTGCTAATTCGGTACACAGCATGTGCGCGTGGTGGGATGTGCCCGTTCGATCAGTGCTTGATGTTGGTGCAGGTCTTGGCTACTGGCGTGATTGGTACGCCGAGAATTATCCAAAAGTTAAACGACTGTCCACCGATATCAGTGAACACGCTTGCGAAAAGTATGGGCACGAACAACGCGACATTGGCACCTGGGCACCCAGCACCAAATTTGATTTAGTGGTGTGTCATGGCGTGCTGCAATACCTAGGAGACAAACAAGCAGAAGCGGCGATCCGTAATTTAGCCAAGGCCACACGCCATG
>LIAZ01000115.1 GCA_001438985.1 Acidimicrobium sp. BACL17 MAG-120823-bin42
CGCATAGCTTGCTCATGTTGCAAATACTCATCAATCTGCAGCGTTGCCACTGCCTGCAAGATCGGGCTCTCTGCGTTATGTGTTTGCACCATCACTTTCCCTTTGCGCACACTGCGGCCTACAACTCGAGCTGCTGTAACGAGAAGCGAACCAACAATTTCAGATGACCGATAACGCGGTGCCGAAAGCTCCTGGTCTATGTCAAGAAACACGACCGTGTCAACGTCGTGAACACGATGCAAGGCCGCCTCGGTTCCGACAAACAACATTTTGGATTGGTCAACCGAATCATCTGCATCCATTGATGCAGTTACTTCGCTGACATCGTGAAGCGGGCGACCTGCAGCTCGCGCAATCTCTTCGCGTAACTTGCTCACACCCGGCTTCAACACAAGAAACTTCGCCGCTCCACATTTGAGACACACCTGTGGCCGTTGCAGCAAACATCGTGGGCACGAGAACGAACCATCACCATTAATCTCAACTGCTGCGTCGCATGATTCACATCGGCCAAGTGTTTTACACGTTGCACACGCCAGCAGTCGAGCACGGCCCTTGACGTTGATAATCGCCACAATCCGCCGCGAATGATCGTGTAATTCTTCAATCAATTCAGACGACAACAACGACTGCGACCAGCGATCATCCAACGTTCGATCGACGATCTGGAAAGTTGGCCATTCAGCAATGCGTTCGTTCGGCGGCGAATCAGAAATTCGACCATTCGCCCATTGAACAGCAGCAATACTTGGCAATGGCGACATCATGATGCAGGAAATGTCCAGCATGTGTGAGCGATGAACAGCCACATCGCGCGCATGCCATGTTGGAGTTCGTTCTTCTTTCAATGCGTCATCATGTTCGTCAATGACAACAATGCTTGCCAAATGAGGGATTCGCGAAAATACCGCAGTTCGCGAGCCGATTGCGATATCGACACCTCCTGCAGCTTCTGCCCACTCATCGGGCAATACTGCAACGGAAAAGCCATGACGCTTTAGTGACGATGCAAACAATCGAGCACGCACCGCTGTTGGAACAATGACCAACGTAGGTCCCGATTTAGCAGCTGCTATCAGCACGTCCATTGGAGACTTCACCGGCCCAGTTCTCACCAATAACGAATGCTTGCCAGCCACGGCAGCGGCAATGGTGACGTCGCCCACGACCGCAACCCTCTCACGCTGATAGCGCGGTGAAGGCAGTGCAGTAATCAGATTTTTAGGGGTTGCAGCAACAAACAACGATCTCAGTCGACCGCACCAACGTTGGCTTGCCCATTCCGCGAGCTCAATCACATCGTGAGATGGTCCATACCCAAGACGCTTGATGACCGGACGCAATTTAGAAAACTCAACATCGGAGAAACCTGAATCTGTTTCGCCAATATGTGCCACCCAACCCGGAACATTGCGACCGTGTAACGGCACACGCACGCGATCGCCAAGCTGGATGCTCGCCTCGAGCTCACGAGGAATGAGGTAGTCAAATACTTTGTCTACACCTGTCACGTCGGGAACCACCCGAGCGACGAGTGGCATTTACAGTTTGACTGCTGCCTTGAATTCCTTCAAGCGCGACAGCGACTCCCATGTGAACTCCGGAAGCGCTCGCCCAAAGTGGCCATATGCAGCCGACTTGCGATAGATCGGACGCTTCAAGTCAAGATCGCGCAAGATTGCCGCAGGACGAAGGTCAAACACCTGACGAACTGCATCTTCAATTGCGATTTCATCGACAACGTTGGTCCCGAATGTCTCAACCAAAATGCTGATTGGCTGAGCCATGCCGATTGCATAGGCAACTTGTACCTCGCATCGAGTTGCAGCACCAGCGGCAACTACGTGCTTGGCTACCCAGCGCGCTGCATATGCCGCCGAACGGTCAACCTTTGATGGATCTTTACCACTGAATGCACCGCCGCCGTGACGACCCATGCCGCCGTAGGTGTCCACGATGATCTTGCGACCCGTGAGTCCGGTGTCAGCGTGTGGTCCACCCTTGACAAATTCTCCGGTTGGGTTGATGTGCACTGCGTACTTGTCATTCTGAAACTGCTGAGGAATGACAGGACGAATTACCTGCTCGATCAAATCTGGACGAATCACCGTGTCACGTGGCGTGCCATCAGCATGCTGTGTCGAAATCAAAACCGTTGATAATCGAACGGGTACTCCGTTTTCGTATTCGAACGTGACTTGAGTTTTACCATCGGGACGAAGATATGGAATTGCGCCCGATTTACGAACCTCAGCAAGTTTTTCTGCCATGCGGTGCGCGAGATAGATCGGCAACGGCATCAACTCTGGAGTTTCGTTGCACGCATAACCAAACATCATTCCCTGGTCGCCTGCGCCTTGACTATTGAGCAAGTCTTCGCCACTTTGCCCCGAACGTGTTTCTTCGCTCTTGTCAACTCCCATTGCAATGTCCGAGCTCTGCTCGTCAATTGACACGATCACGCCACATGTATTGCCGTCAAAGCCGTACAACGCATTGTCGTAACCAATGTCTTTGATCACTTCACGAGCAATCTTTGGGATATCGACATAGGCAGACGTGGTGATTTCACCAGCGACTACGCAGAGTCCAGTGGTGAGCAATGTCTCACATGCAACTCGACCTTGCGGATCTTCTGTCAAGATCGCATCAAGTACCGCATCGGAAACTTGGTCCGCCATCTTGTCGGGGTGCCCTTCGGTAACGCTTTCCGAAGTAAAGGTGAATTTTCTCACAACTGCTCCATCTGTCTCGTCGCATCTGCGACTCGTGGTCTGACGTGTAGAGACTAGTTGGTGCGAGCTGACCGAATGGCAACTACAGCATCGAGCACTGACCGAGCGATGGATCGCTTATCAGCCAAAACGACCTCGACTGGTTGGCTCCCCCGCGACACCAATGTGACAGCGTTGGTGTCATGGGCAAAACCGACACCAGCCTGTGAAACATCATTTGCCACGATCAGATCCGCACCTTTGCGCTCGAGTTTCATTTGCGCATGAGCGACCAAGTTCTCTGTTTCTGCAGCAAAACCAACAACAACTTGGTGCACTTCCTTCGCTGCACCAAGTGCGGCCAAGATGTCTGGTGTGGCCTCAAGTTCAATGGCCCCTAAGCCTGGAATCTCTCCTGTTGCCGGATCCTTTTTCAGTTTGTGCGACGCTTGGTGCTTGGGACGAACATCGGCAACAGCAGCTGCCATCACGATCACGTCGGCAGAAGCACGAACCTGCATGACCGCATCAGAAAGTTGTTGTGCGGTCTCGACTGCAACTCGGTCAACACCAAATGGCGTTGCCAAGTCAACCGTGGTGATCAAGGTCACTTTGGCGCCACGCAATGCTGCTTCTTGAGCAATCGCATAACCCTGTTTTCCCGTTGAACGATTGGCGATCACTCGCACTGCATCGATCGGCTCACGCGTACCACCTGCAGTCACCACAACATGGGTGCCATACAGATCTCCCGGTGAAAGCATTGCGTCAATCTGAGAAAAAATATGTTGCGGTTCGGCCAATCTTCCTGCGCCAACATCTCCTCCAGCGAGCCGACCAGTCTCTGGCTCAAGAATGTGCACGCCTCTGCGTCGCAACGTTGCAATGTTTTCTTGAACTGCAGGGTGTTCCCACATCTCTGTGTGCATTGCCGGACAAACCAAAACGGGTGCCCGAGTTGCAATCAGCGTCGCGGTCAGGAATTCACTCGAGATTCCTGCTGCATAGGAACCAATCACCCGCGCTGTGGCAGGCGCAACCACAATCAGGTCTGCACGTTGTGCCAGTCGCGTATGCGGAATTGGATCAGAGTCATTCCACAGCGTGGTGTGCACCGGTTCAGATGCCAACGCCGACAGCGTGGTCTTGCCAATGAAATGTTCAGCGTCCGCTGTCATCACTGGTGCAACGTGAGCGCCAGCATCAACCAACAGGCGACATAGCTCTACAGCTTTATACGCGGCAATGCCTCCCGAGACACACAACACAATGTGCTTACCGCGAAGCGACATGGCGGTTACTCAGTAATTTCGCTTGGCTCCTCAAGAGCGGCGACAACTTCGTCTGCTGCTTCATCGAGCAACTCTGCATCAAGCTCGGCTTCAACTTCTGCATACACAGACATCTCAACACTCTTGATTTTGTCTGAAGCAATTTCCTCAAAACTGATTGACAACGGTTTGCGCGAAGTGGAACTGACCTGTGGTGGAACCATGGTTCCAAGTCCTTCACCGAGTTGGTTGAAATA
>LIAZ01000116.1 GCA_001438985.1 Acidimicrobium sp. BACL17 MAG-120823-bin42
CCGGAACAATCGCTGTTCCTAATCGCAATCGAGGTTCCCAAGCAGCTGCTAACGCAAGCGGTGTAAATGCATCTGCGCCATCGGTTTCTGCCGACCAAATATCGCTGTATCCCCAATCGGCCAGTTGCTTATATCTGTCTTTATGGTCATGCAAGTGACCAGGAAGCGGAACAGTCATTCCATTACGACGAATCATTTCGGCTCCCTCCACATTCGGGCAATACAACTCTGGCTTGCGGTCGCAAGAAAGGTTCCATCTTCAGCAAACATGTTTACTGTTCCGTGACCAAACCCGCGCTCGACTGCTTGTATATGTATGTCTAACAACACCCACTTGGTAGGAACGAGCCGAACCACACGCAATGTATTGTCAAGACTGTTTCCCCCACCGCGTACGCCCAACGCTTGCCCCACACCCATTGGCACAAAATCACCCAGCACTGCAAGTGTTGCGGTGTCTACGCCTTCAATCACATCAGGAATTCGAGCCCACATCAGCGTGCGACCATCATTGGGCATTCCATCGAGGTCTTCTAGCTCGCGGCCGATTACGAATCGTTCGTCCATCTTTTCGTGAATGGTGTTGGTGATGTCTCCACGATGTTCGCGTTGCTGCAGTGCTGCAGGTAGTGGAACATCGGGCATCTGAACAAATGAATGCGCATGTTCGAAAGGGCGCTCTCCAACTGCAGCATTCACCGTCAAAATTTCCCGTTCACCAACACGGCACACCGCCCTGGCTTGTGTGATTTGATGTCCAACTACTGCCAGCGTCACGTCCACTTCCATGGTTTCGCCAGTGCGCGCATAGGACAAATACTGAGCAGTTGCCCACACGCACGTACGCCCTGACAACTCCTCAATTGCAGAGACAGCAGCCGCCAAGCCACAGCCACCCCACAGAAAACTGCCACCCGTAACCAACCCGGGGCGCACCACCATCGACCACTTGCCTCGCGTTGCATCGTCGGTGCTGACCGCCTGAATCCCGAGAAATGCTTTGGTATCCATAGAGCATTTACACACTAATAGACAACATCAAATTGCGGACTACTTTGTATTTATGAGCAGCACAGATACACCATGGATGGGTGATGCAGTTTCACTTGTTGAAGCGTTTCGCAATAAGCAACGGTCTCCGCTCGAAGAGCTTCACGCATCTCTGCATGCAATTGATAAGAGTTCGCTCAATTCATTTTCATATCTCGACCCAGAAGGCGCGATAGAACGCGCAAAACGTGCCGATGTTTCATTGCCATTCGGTGGAGTCCCGCTCGGTGTCAAGGAGTTGGACGCAGTTGAAGGCTGGCCATACACCGAAGCGTGCGTGGTGTTTCAAGACCGCATCGCTCCCCACACATCGGTCATGGTGTCGCGAGCAACCGAGCGCGGTGGCGCCAACCACATTGGACTGTGCACGGCCAGTGAATTTGGTGGCGTCAATGTCACTCGCACCGTGATCAACGGCGCAACACACAATCCATGGAAGCACGGACACACGCCCGGCGGATCTTCTGGCGGCAGTGCTGCCGCAGTTGCTGGTGGCCTTGTCACGATCGCCACTGGCGGAGATGGCGGCGGTTCAATTCGTATTCCTGCAGGTTTCACCGGTCTCGTAGGCCTGAAAGCAACCTTTGGCAGAATCCCCAGAGCCCCACATGTCGAGCTTGGCAATCTCACCGTCAATACGGGCGTCATGGCGCGCAGCGTGCGAGACACTGCACGTTGGTTTGACGTGTGCAACGGACACGATGCTCGCGACCCGCTCAGTTTGCAACGTGTCGAAAACTGGGAAAACGAATTAGGCACTCACGCCAATTCGCTGCGTGGAAAAACTGCAGTGCTCGCACCAAATTGGGGTGGCGCTGTGGTCTCTCCCGCAATGTGGCAGCAACTCGAAGAGTACGCAGCCCATCTCACTGCCGCCACCGGTGTCCGCATCATTTCAATTGACACATCCCTTCCCAGCATGGGTGCCGCATGGTCAATTAGCGGCATGATCGAAATTCAGATGCAGCTCGCCGAGCATTGGCCGCAATGTGCAGACGTGCTCACACCTGAAATGCGATTTGGGATTGAAGCAACACTTGGCAAGTACGGCGCTGAGGCTCGTGCAAAAATTGAATCACGACGTGCTCAACTAAATCAAAGAATGGCAGAAATTTTCGGTGCCGTTGATTTCGTCATCACTGCAAGTAATCCCGATGTTGCCTTTGCCGCAGAGGGGCCACTGCCATCTAATTTTGGTGGCCTCGAAGCAGGTATGGGTAACAACGGCAAATTGACATTTCCAGCAAACATGTATGGAAATCCGGCGATTTCGATTCCATCTGGATTAATCGACGGTTTGCCGGTTGCTCTGCAAATCAATGGTCCGCATTTCAGTGAGCAGTTACTCCTTGAATTCGGTCTCGCAATGGAGCGCACTCGCCCATGGGCGCTCGTTGCGCCACATTCACCGTGCTAAGCGAGTAACGCTCGCCCAACAATGTCGGTGCAAAACGCGGTAAGGATTGCCAAATACATCAAACCAGTCGCCGCCATTACTGCCGAATAACTTCGCTCTTTGAGCGCCGCACGTGTCACGAGTGCCAGGATGCCTGTCACCAGAGCAGAGGCAAGCCAGAACCAGCCGAGCACTCCGTCCCAACCGTCATCAATGGTGCCATTCAAGACGCTCACCATTCCTGTTGGAAGTAGTAGCACAAACACCTCAAGTGGCCAGAGATAAATAACGGCCGAGGTGATTTCATTAATCAACTTTCGCGGCATTCCTGGCTGCACCAAATACCAGTGACCTAACAACATGGTGTCGCTCACTGCCCCCAAGAATAAAGTGCCAACAACGATCCGCAGCAGTGATACCACTACGTCTCCACTACTGCCATCACTAGCAGCAGAAATACCTGCGGCGATGATTCCAGGAATTCCAAGCAACGGTGCGATGAGATCTAAGCGCGAACGCTTATTGCGGATGAGCACTAAAGCTGCAACTGCTACCGCGGCACCCGACAACTCACGAACAACACTGAGGCCGTATCGATTTCCTAACAACACCGCAATTACTGCAAAGACCCCATAAGTGCCTCGCAACAACATGGCATACCCAGGGCCAACTTCGTTGCGCCGTGTGGTGAACCATAAAAACGCCAGTCCACCAACAGACCATTGCAACATCACCGTTGCCGCTTCTAAACGAATCATGACCTGAAGAACTTAGGCTTCAACGACAATCAAATTGTGGTTAACCACATTCATCGAGTCTGGACCAGTTGCTGTCGCCACCACGATGTCTTCCAAGCGCATTCCCCACTTACCAGGAATGTAAATACCTGGCTCAACACTAAATGCATGACCAGCAGCGATCGGAAGCACATTTCCGCTGACCATGTACGGATCTTCGTGGGCTTCCATGCCGATTCCATGTCCCGTGCGGTGAACAAAGTATTCGCCATAACCGGCTTTCTCAATCACGCTTCTTGCTGCTCGATCAACATCTTGGCACTGGTTACCCACCACTCCGGCAGCAACACCGGCAGCCTGGGCTTCAAACAAGACCGCATAAGCGTCTGCAACATCAGTTGCGATGCTGCCGGTAAATACACACCGAGTGATGTCGCTGCAGTACCCGTTCATCGTTCCGCCGAAATCGCACAGCACGATCTCGTTCGCTTCAATCACTCGTGAACCAGCATGATGATGTGGGCTTGCCGCATTTTCGCCAGCAGCAACAATTGCAAAGTTGACCACGTCATGGCCCTCTGCAATAAGACGCGCAGAAATATCTGCACTCACCGCCGCTTCCGTGCGCCCAATCAGTGGAATTTGCCCACTGTGCAACTGCGCGGCAACACGATCTGCTGCTGCACCAGCGGCTCGCAGTGCAGCAATCTCACTTGAGTCTTTAGACACGCGCAAAGCTCCCACCACATCAACCGCACGAGTGAACGTGGCACCAGGGACGTGTGGGAGTAGTTCGACTAAGAATCGTGCCCACATTTGATCGCCAATGGCGATGCGTTGTGCCCCATTCAATAATGATGCGACAAGTGCAATGGGGTTATCGGTTTCGTTCCATGCAGCAATGCTGAACACTTCTGGGCGCGCGACAACACGAGGTACTTCAAGGCGTGGAACAACCATGGTGACAACACCCGTGCGC
>LIAZ01000117.1 GCA_001438985.1 Acidimicrobium sp. BACL17 MAG-120823-bin42
CGATGGGTGCTGCGCAGAGTTCATCACCAATCCGTCCGACCATCCATGACCTACCGATGGTCGATGAGTCTCCTGTGCGTGCATTCAACAAAGATGCCGAGCAACAGATGATCACCGAGATTGAAGCAGCAGCAAAAGATGGCGACAGTTTGGGTGGTGTGGTTGAGGTTCTTGCGTATGGCCTGCCTATTGGGTTGGGGAGTTACGTTCATTGGGATCGCAAGATCGATGGTTTGTTGGCTCAAGCAATCATGAGCATTCAGGCAGTGAAGGGTGTTGAAATCGGCGACGGGTTCGAAGTTGCTCGGCGACGCGGCAGTCAGGCTCATGACGCAATTTCATTTGATGAGGCCAATAATTCGTACCGCCGTGAAACGACACTCGCTGGTGGCACTGAAGGCGGTATGACTACTGGCGAACTGATGGTGGTGCGGGCAGCAATGAAACCGCTTGCAACGTTGAATCGTCCCACATTGAAAACGATTGACACCGTCACAAAAGAAGAGACCGTGAGTTTCAAGGAACGAACTGACGTAACAGCAGTGCCAGCGATGGGTGTAGTTGCAGAAACCATGGTTGCTCTTGTTCTCGCACAAGAGGCGCAGCGTAAGTTCGGTGGCGATTCAGTCGCCGAGTTTGTGCGTAACGCCGAGTCGTTCGCCGCATCGGTAAAGTGAGCGCGTCGCTCACGATCGTGTTGGTTGGCCTGATGGGTTCAGGAAAGACAACCGTGGGAAAGCGTGTCGCTCGGCTGCTGAATTGCGAGTTCATCGACTTGGATGATGTGGTGAGTAAGAGCCATGGAACAAGTGTTCGTGAGATTTTTTCTCAGCACGGTGAAGAAGCATTTCGTGACTATGAAAGCGTCGCTCTTGCAGAAACGCTCTCGAATCGCAGTTCAAGCCTGGTTCTTGCTACTGGTGGTGGAGCGGTGATTCGGCAATCCAATCGCAAAATCATCACAGAATCTGCTGATCATGTTGTATGGCTCGATGCGCGCGTTGACGATCTCGTCAATCGGACGCAATCAAATAGTGGACGGCCTCTCCTTGATGGTGATCCACGTGCGGTGCTTGCTGCGCTCATGGATGCTCGGCGAGCCTGGTACGAATCCGTGGCAACGATGAAAGTGGATACACAGAATCACACGGCATCACAAGTGGCCGAAACCATCGCTGCTGCCGTTGGGCCTAAGGTTGAGTCATGACACGTAGTCACACGATTCGGGTTCAGCTGGGAGAGCGATCCTATGACGTGGTAGTTGGATCTGGTGTTCGATCACAAGTATTTAGTGCCTTGCCCAGTACTGCACGGCGTGCATTGGTGATCACACAAGATGGAATTCCGTTTGCTATCGCAGATGATCTGAAGTCTGCAGGGTTATCGGTGTCAACACTCACGATTGGTGATGGCGAGGAGCATAAATCGTTGTCGACGATTGAGGCGATCATGGTTGAGTGCGCCAATATCGGTCTGACTCGCAATGACGTGATCGTTGGGGTGGGTGGTGGAATGGTCACCGATGTTGCCGGGTTCGCAGCTTCGTTGTGGCACCGAGGGATCGCAGCAGTTCATGTTTCAACGACTCTTGTGGGGATGGTTGATGCAGCAATCGGTGGCAAAACTGGTGTCAATCTGTCAACAGGCAAAAATCTGGTTGGATCCTTTTGGCAGCCACGCGCAGTGTTCTGCGATACCGATGCACTTGCCAGCCTGAGTCCACAAGAAATTAGGTGCGGTCATGGAGAGATGGCCAAGTATCACTTTCTCACTGGTGACAATCTTTTGGCACTCGAATTGGCGGAACGAATTGCTCGTTGTGTGCAGATTAAAGCAGACATCGTTGGCGCAGACGAACGAGAAGGTGGTCGCCGGATGCTCCTCAATTACGGACATACACTCGCACACGCCCTAGAGATTGCGACCGATTTCTCGCTCGCACACGGTGAAGCAGTGGCGATCGGTCTGGTGTATGCCGCCCATGTTGCGCATCAACTTGGTCGCATCGATCAACACAGAGTTGACCAACACCGAGCAGTCGTCACTGGTGAGTACGGTTTGTCATGTGCACTGCCTGCTGGCGTGTCTCATGAACAGTTGATCCAGTTAATGCACGGTGACAAAAAGGCATTAACGGGATTGACCTTTGTTCTCGATGGCCCACGTGGCGTCGAACCGGTTACATCGGTTGATCTCGAAGCGGTGCGTCGGGCGCTCCACAGCATGGAAGTACGCTGAGAGTATGGCGAGCACGCAGCGCATCCTTTTGTTGAATGGCCCCAATCTCAATTTGCTTGGGCAACGCGAGCCTGAGGTGTATGGCACGGCAACGTTGGCTGACCATGTTCAAGCAGCAACGCAAGCCGCACAAGAACTTGGTTTCAGTGTTGAAAGTAAACAATCAAATAGTTCGTCCGAACTCGTTCAGGCAATTCATGTTGCTCGCGGCACCGCCAGCGCAATCATTATTAACCCCGGTGCCTTCACGCACTACGCATGGAGCATTCACGACGCGCTTGCATCATTTGATGGTGTGGTGATCGAGGTGCATTTGTCTAACCCGAGCACGCGTGAGCCTTGGCGACACGAGAGTGTTGTTGCCCCAGTGAGTGATGGATCAATTGCTGGCTTTGGCGGATTGGGTTATGTCTTGGCCGTGCAAGCGGTTGCTCGTCTCCTTGCTCGCTAGATCCTTTTCTCCACTTCTCGTTGGCGGCAGACTGACTGAGATCGCGCACAACGTGCAGGAAATGTGCGGCGCCAAAACCTTACTGGTCGAGTCACTTGACAACATTCGCTATGCAACCGGATTTACTGGGTCTAGTGCGACGCTGATCGTGCGAGCCGATCATTCGGTCTTGATCACTGATGGTCGATATGGTCATCAAGCGCGCGACCAAGCCGCATCGTCCGGTGCAGACATCACGGTCATCGAAGTCCGTAGTGCCGCAGAGATTGCAGATGCAATTGTGAGTGAGCTTTCAGGAGCAGGGCGCTGTGCTTTCGATCCTGCAGAGATTTCTGTAGGTCGGTTTCGTGAATTGCAAATACGCAGTGATGTTGAGTTCGTGCCATGTGTAGGTGTCATTGCTGGTCTGCGTCGATCTAAATCAGCATCGGAAATTGAACGTATTTCTTATGCTGCACACACGACAGATGCGGCTTTGTCCGATGTTGAGAAGTTGATGTTGTCGGTTGACTCTGAGGTCATCACCGAGCGTGATGTGCGCGACGAATTGGAGTACCGAATGCGCAGGCACGGAGCAGATGGTCCGAGCTACGAAACCATTGTTGCCACAGGTGTCAATGGAGCGTTGCCGCATCACCGTCCAACGGCAACACGTTTGAAAAGTGGTGATGCAGTGGTCATTGATGTGGGGGCACTCGTTGATGGGTATCACTCCGATATGACGCGCACATTTTTGCTGGGTGATGTTGACCCTGTGCTTTCCGAGATGCATGCGCTTGTGCTCGAATCGCAGCAGGCTGGAGTTCGAGCAGTGCGTGCTGGAGTACTTGCCTCAGACATAGATGCACTGTGTCGCTCAATCATTTCTGATGCTGGATACGGGCCAGAATTTGTGCATAGCACGGGTCATGGTGTTGGACTACAGATTCACGAATCGCCTTGGTTGCGTTCAACGTTCAACGAGCCTTTGCGTGCCAATGAGGTGGTGACTGTCGAGCCTGGGGTCTATCGTGTAGGTCTCGGTGGTGTTCGTATTGAGGACTTGCTCCTCGTGACAGCCACCGGAAGTACAACTCTTACCCAATTTTCTAAGGACAACTTGTGCCTGCAATCTCAACCAATGATTTAAAGAATGGAATCACGCTCAACTTGGACGGCACGTTGTACACGGTTGTCGAATTCCAGCACGTAAAGCCCGGCAAGGGCGGCGCATTCGTGCGATCAAAGTTGCGCAATCTACGCAGCAACAACATGCTCGAAAAAACGTTTAATGCTGGTGTGAAGGTTGAACAAGCGATTCTTGATAAGCGCGATATGCAGTTTCTGTATAAAGACGGCGATGAGTATGTGTTCATGGATCAAGAGTCATATGAGCAGATCAACATCAAGCCTGCTGCGTTGGGCGATGCTGCCGACTACCTCATCGA
>LIAZ01000118.1 GCA_001438985.1 Acidimicrobium sp. BACL17 MAG-120823-bin42
AAACATCTCCATCAATGCCTTGCTGTTGCCAACGCTTCAACGTGGTGGTTTCCACCCACGCAAGATGTGGAAGCAACTTAAATCCATCATTGTCAATGGAAGCTCTAAACAATGAAATCTGTGGCTCAATATTCAATGGCTCAGACGTTTTCTGAGAAGTTTGGATCCTCTTCGCCCGTGCCGATTTCACTGCCAGCTGATCCCAGGCGACAACATGCCCTCGATCACACCACGGCTCTGCACGTTTTGTCTTCCACGTGATGTTGAGTCGAATGTCTCCAGACAAACCCCGAATAGATGGAACTTTGATTCGTTTTGTCTTTCCTGCAGCAAGACCAGCGAGCACCAATTTTCCTCTTCGTTTGACGACACCATCAAGCACTACCTCGTACGTTGCAGACAGCCATGAAACATCACGAAACGCTTGTCGATTCTTTAGCTCAATCACTGGAGCAGACTTTGGACCAACGAGTTGTGCAGCAACCGGCCGATGCACCCATGCAACCTCTCGCATTGCCGGGTGTGGTGTGAGATCAGCATGCATCAATCCATCTGCAACAAAGTTTCCATCGTGCGGGGCATCACCGAACTGTCCGCCGTATGCAAACCGTTCCTTGCCATTGGGGAGCAATTGGCGTAGGCCGTGATCTTTCCATTCCCAGATGAAACCGCCCTGTAGGCCAGGCGTGTGATCAAACGCTTTCCAATAATCGGAGAGCGACCCGTTCGAGTTGCCCATCGCATGGCTGTACTCGCACATGATCAACGGGCGGACACGCTGTTTACTCTTGCCGTACATTTCAATGGCAGCAATTGGTGCATACATCGGGGCTACGACATCGGTTGCTGCCATTCCACCGTCAAACCAATTTGTGTGAAAAATTGCGCCTTCGTAGTGAATGATTCGTGACGGGTCATATGACCTCACCCACGCTGCAGCAGCATCATGAACACTTCCGTATCCAGATTCATTTCCCAGCGACCACATGATCACGCTCGGATGGTTCTTGTCTCGCTCCACCATTCGACTCACCCGCGCAAGCCACGTTGCTCTATATGACGAATCGTGGCACAAGCTCGTTATCCATGCATGGCTTTCAATATTTGCCTCGTCCACTACATACAGACCCAATTCATCACAGATATCAAGGAATCGAGGGTCGTTTGGATAATGCGCGCATCGCACTGCATTGATGTTGTGTTGCTTCATTGCCACAACATCATCTCGCATGTCTTGCAGCGTGACCGCCTTGCCACGATCAGGGTGATGATCGTGTCGATTCACCCCTTGAATCATGATGCGCTTACCGTTTACCAAGAGATCGCCACTTACGACTTCGATTTTCCTAAACCCAATTAATTGTTCTGTCGAATCAATCACATTCCCCTTTGCATCAAGTAGAGAAATGCGCACCATGTAGCGATGAGGAAGTTCTGCAGACCACAACTTCACACCTGCTACCGACCATTGAATTTCTGCGCAATGTCCCGTGAACACATATGGACGTGTGCTGTGTGCAACCACACTGGAGTGGTGAACTCCGATCTGTTTTCCATTGACATTGTGCAATGTGGCCTTTACTTTCAGTTCAGGCGGGAAACGTTCGGCGTTTGGTGCCGCCACTCGCGTAGAAATGCGTATCTGACCACTTCCTGTTAGCGAATCTCCCACGTCATCAACTTGGGCATCAACTCGAACATCTTCAATTCGTAATTGCGGTTGGGCTTCGATAAACACATCTCGGTGCAATCCCGCCATCCACCATTGATCTTGGTCTTCAACGTATGACTGTGCCGAATACCTGCACACTGTTATTGAGACAAGGTTCATTCCTTCTCGAATAAACGGAGAAATGTCGTATTCGCTTTCTAACCGACTATCCGTTCCATATCCGACGAATTCTCCATTGATTCGAACCGAGTGCACGCTCTCTGCTGCTCCAACATGCAGGATCACTCGGCGGTCAGACCACGAGCTTTCAACCTTGAAGTTGCGCCGATACACCGCAGTAGGAACTTCCTTTGGAAGATGCGGAGGAGTTTCACGCCACGGCATGGCAATGTTTGTGTAATGCGGAACATCACCGAGATCGAACTGAGTCCAATTGCTTGGAACGGGGATACTCACCCAGTCACTGTCATCACACAGTTCACCCAATTCACGCAGAGCAATATCATCTGGGTGAGCAAATCGTTTAATACGCCAATCGCCATTCAGGGAGACTCGAATACTTGACGTTGAAACGAACGGTGTTCGCATTGGTAGGCGATGTACTTGAACGGCATTTGGATCTGCCCATAGCCTTAGATCATGTAATTCGGGTATGGACGCCATGTGTTTACGCGACTCGACCCACTAACAAACCCACACCAACAAATTGCAGCACCCCAGCAATAACTGTGAATACGTGCCATATTTCGTGGTATCCAAAGACGTGAGGAATGAGAACGGGCTTCTTCATGTAAAACAGCACGGCGCCAACGGTGTACACAATGCCACCTAATGCATACATCAGCAAACTCATGAAACCTGCTTGTCCATATGCCCACGGCAAAATAATGAGCGCTGCCCAACCGATGATGATGTACATCGCATGACCAAGTCGTTTGGCTCTCCAAGTCAATTTTAAAATCATTCCCAGCGTCGCTGCACCCCAAATCAGCAAGAGGAATGGAACACCGACACCACGAGGCAAAGCAAGCAAACACACCGGCGTGTATGTTCCTGCAATTAATACATACACCATTGCGTGATCAATCTGTTGCATTGTTTTCTGTGATTTCAATGTTCGAGTAAACAGGTGGTACGAAGCTGATGTTGAATACAGCGCTAAAAGCGAAAAAGCATAAATACCAACCGCTACACGAGGAACTCCGGCTGGAGTAAACAACGTCAAAATTATTCCAGCGGGAATAGTGACTGCTACTGCGATCGCATGGATTCGGCCGCGCCAACGTGGGCGCCAACTCCCTGTTGCATGCATGAACACTGGCATGTGTGGCACGAAGTGCACCTCCTATGCTCAGCGTAACCCGAAATGCTTGATTCTCTAGCTCGGCTTACATTTAGCAAGACTGGTTTTATTCAATGCTTAATTGCTCAAACTATTGACTTTGGCAGTTGTTGAACTTCCGTAGCGTCTGTGTGACTGAATTGCACGAACCGAAATAAACAATGCACTTGGAACAATCACAACGTTTGGTAGAGCAACATAGAGGTCTTTGATCATCACACCGTAGATTCCCCATGACGCCGACATGACGACCACCATGATGAATGTAACTACTGAAACTCCAACAAGATGTCTCGTTCTCGCAGCACGAATCTCAACAGTAAGTGCACGTGTCAGTGACACCGCTTTGAGTCGAACCTGCATTGCAACTACGGTTCCAAAGCCACAAATTGTCATGACATTTGCGAGCACAACAAGATGCGTTGAAGATGCAATTCCGTACACCACCCACAAAATCGACCCACTGACATTCTGAAGTTGCGACGGAACAGAAATGCCTTCAACGGTATTTCTCCTGACCACCCGATAAGCCTGCGGAATCGTGAAGATAAAGGAAAGCGAAATACACCACACGCTGAAAAGATCACGAAAATCCACTGCGCAACCCTAGACGGTCTCGTTAGCGTTAACGAGACCATGTTCACCACGTATGCGATGACGCTGCCCACAAAGAAGTGGACCGAAGAAACTCGTGAACGTGCCATTGGGACTATCTCACAGTGGCATCAGCAGTGGTTTCCCGCAGATCGCTTACCGGCCAATATTCGCGTGCGTGTACGGCACAGCCAAGACGACGATGTGTTCAGGTTGGAAGTACAAAACACTCATCCACAAACGGGTGGTACTCACCTCATTATCGCAACCCTCACCCCGTATAAAGGTCAGCTTGTTTTTGACTTGAGGGTGAAGTTTGCCCCAGGCAAGGATTCAATCATCCCCCATCGCCGAGCGGAATTGCCAGCAAAACCAGTGCGGGCACTTGTTGCCGAAATGGCCAAGTTGCTCGAGGTGTACGACGCAGAGCGACGC
>LIAZ01000119.1 GCA_001438985.1 Acidimicrobium sp. BACL17 MAG-120823-bin42
TTCATGATGTCTTGCTCGATGGTGGGACTATCTGGCCGAGCAGGCATTGGATAATTCTCGTTGTACAGCGTGAGGTAATAGAAAATGTCTTCAGGTGTTTCGCCGTACATGCGATTGATGCCGTTTTTAATAATTGCGGCAACTTCGTAGGCAAACGAAGGGTCATACACATGGCAGAACGGAATGGTGCTGGCAAGCACCAAACTGTGACCGTCTTGATGCTGCAAGCCTTCGCCAAGCAACGTGGTGCGTCCGGCAGTCGCACCGAGCAAGAAGCCTCGTGTGCGTGAGTCGGCTGCCTGCCAAATAAGGTCGCCAACGCGTTGAAAACCAAACATTGAATAGAAGGTGTAGAACGGCACCATTGGCACACCACGGGTGGCATAACTTGTGCCAGCCGCAATGAAACTGGCCATGCTTCCCGCCTCGGTAATTCCTTCTTCAAGAATTTGACCCGACGATGACTCGGTGTAACTCAGGAGCAATTTGTGGTCAACAGGCTCGTACTTTTGGCCCTGCGACGCATAGATCTTTAGCTCGGGAAACAACGAGTCCATTCCAAACGTGCGGCCTTCATCCGGGATGATCGGAACAACTCGTGAACCAAACTCTTTATCTCGAGCAAGATTACGAAGCAATCGGGTGAACCCCATGGTGGTGCTCACTGCTTGCTGACCGCTTCCACCATCAAACTCGGCAAATGCCTGCGGATCGGGAAGATGTAGTTGTTTGCGGATTGTTGTGGAGCGACGCGGTACCGATCCGCCAAGCGTGCGGCGACGTTCCATCATGTATTGGTATTCAACGCTGTCGTGTGGCGGGCGGTAGTACGGAGGTTCGTCTGCAAGTAACGCGCTATCGGGGATTTCTTCCTCAAGGTGCAATGTGTTGCGCAATGTACGCAGTTGGTCGTCTGTCATTTTTTTAATTTGGTGAGTTGCGTTACGACCTTCGATGTCGTGGCCAAGTGTCCAGCCCTTCACCGTCTTACATAAAATTGCAGTGGGTCGTCCCGAACCAAGGTTTTCGGTTGCTGCCTTAAACGCGGCGTATAACTTGCGGTAGTCGTGTCCACCACGTGGCAATGTGCGCAGTTGTTCGTCGGATAAGTGCGACACCATCTCGCGCAAACGTGGATCGGGGCCAAAGAAGTTTTCGCGGATGTAATTGCCGTCTTCGACGATGTATCGCTGAAACTGCCCGTCAACTGTTGCGTTCATTTTGTTGAGCAACACGCTGTCGTGGTCATTGGCAAGGAGGTCATCCCATTTTGTGCCCCAGATGACTTTGATGACATTCCAACCAGCACCACGGAACGTTGCTTCAAGTTCTTGGATGATTTTGCCATTGCCGCGAACGGGCCCATCAAGGCGTTGCAAGTTGCAATTGACGACGAATGTGAGGTTGTCAAGTTGTTCACGAGCGGCTAATGAAATTGAACCAAGCGTTTCTGGTTCGTCGCATTCGCCATCACCAATAAAGGCCCACACTCGGCTCTGAGACGTGTCATCAAGTTGGCGATTATGCAGGTAGCGATTGAATCGCGCTTGATACAACGCCGTGATTGGTCCGAGTCCCATGGAGACTGTCGGAAACTCCCAAAACTCTGGCATCAATCGAGGGTGCGGATAACTCGATAGCCCTTTTCCATCTCGTCCAAGTTCACGACGGAAGTGATCAAGATCGTGTTCGTCTAAACGGCCCTCAAGGAACGCTCGTGCATAAATGCCAGGAGCAGCGTGACCTTGGAAATAAATGTGATCGCCAGGTGTGCCATGGTCTTTGCCCCGAAAAAAGTGGTTAAAGCCAACTTCATACAACGATGCAGACGATGCATAACTGGAAAGGTGGCCACCAATTCCATCGGCATTCGAGTTTGCGCGAACCACCATTACCGCTGCGTTCCATCGAATGTACGCGCGGATTCTGCGCTCGATGTGTTCATCACCTGGGAACCAAGGCTCATGTTCTTGGGCGATGCTGTTGACATAAGGCGTCGACACGGTGGCCGGAAAGCTGACTTGTGCTTCTCGAGCGCGCTCAAGAAGTCGCGACAACAAGTAGCGCGCCCGATTCTTGCCGTGTGTTTCCACTACGGCATCGAGTGAGTCAAGCCATTCCGAAGTTTCAATCGGGTCAGAATCTGGCAGCTGGTGCACGGATCCGTCAAAGAGCATGGTCCTATTCTCGCAGAGTTACCAATGAGTACCTATTCGCCGATGGGTACCCATGCTGAGGCATGAATTCGGCAATGATCTATCCCGTGATTGTGATCTATACCGATGGGGCATGTTCGGGTAATCCGGGACCCGGTGGTTGGGCGTGGGCGACTGCGCCAACGGGCGAGCCATCTGACACTGGAGGCGAGAAACATACGACCAATCAGCGAATGGAAATCATGGCAGCGATGCAAGCACTGCGTGCACATGTTGATCATGAAGGCCCAATCGAAATTCGTTCCGACTCCACCTATGTTGTGCATTGCTTCCGCGATTCGTGGCATGTTGGTTGGAAGAAGCGAGGCTGGAAAAACTCGCAGCGCCAGCCGGTAGCCAACCGCGATTTATGGGAACCATTTATCGAGATGGTGCTTGCTCGTGGGGACGTCACGTTTACATGGGTCAAGGCCCATAGCGGTGAAGCGATGAATGAGTTGGTTGATGCATTGGCTGTTGCCGCCTCAACGGCATATATCACGAAGTAGTTCGGTTTCATTTCGCAATCGTTCGTTGCGTAGGCTTGGCGTATGGATCTCAATGGAGCAAGTGCAATCGTCACAGGTGGAGCATCGGGAATTGGGGAAGCGTGCGTACGTTTGCTTGCCAAGCGTGGTGCAAAAGTTGTAATCGCCGACATTCAAGAAGAAAAGGGCAATGCACTAGCCAAAGAAGTTGGTGGTGCGTATTGCAAGGTTGATGTCACGAATACTCAAGACATCATCAACGCAACTGAAATGGCTAAGTCGATGGGACCAATTCGCGCATTAGTTAATTCGGCAGGAATCGGCTGGGCACAGCGCACGGTCGGAAAAGACGGCACGTACGAATCGGCAGCCAACTTGGATGCGTTCAAGAAAGTTGTTGCAATCAACCTGGTCGGAACATTTGACTGCATCCGCATTGTTGGCACGGCGATGAGCACCAACGAGCCATTGGAAAATGGAGAGCGTGGAGCAATTTGCAACATGGCATCGGTCGCTGCATTTGATGGCCAGATTGGTCAAGCTTCGTACTCTGCTTCCAAGGGCGGAGTTGTCGGTATGACGCTCCCGATCGCACGCGATCTTTCAGCAATTGGAATTCGTGTCAACACGGTTGCTCCTGGACTCATCGATACTCCGATTTACGGCCAGGGTGAGAACAGCGAATTGTTCAAGCAGAATCTGCAAAAGGGTGTGTTGTTCCCTCAGCGTTTGGGCTACCCAGAAGAGCTTGCCTCAATGGTGGTTGAAACCATTACTAATAGCTACATGAATGCCGAGACGATTCGCGTCGATGGTGGCATTCGTATGCCGCCTAAATGAACTAGCGAGGCACGTGGCAATGACCCACGTATTACATCAGCATCCCTTCACTCCGTTTGATCACGCTCCAGAAGGCGATGTCTCTCATTTTCGTGCATTGCCAATTCCGGTTGACATATTGCCCAACGAAGTCGGAACTCAATTTCGACACCGCGTGGGAACAAGAGCGCTTGACACCACACAATGGCTCCCAAACGACGAAGAGTCTGAACCAACCATTGCGATGAAACGTGAGTTGCTTCGCCTTCGCCGTGATGAAGTTGTTGGTTTCGTGGAAGAGGGTGGTGATAGTGCGCAGGAGGCTGCATCACTTGTTGGTGATTTCTGCGGTGCACCCATTCGATCCACGGGGATTGATGCATTGATTGAGGCAGCCTTGCTTGTGGCTGATGACAT
>LIAZ01000120.1 GCA_001438985.1 Acidimicrobium sp. BACL17 MAG-120823-bin42
GGACTCAGCGCATTAATTGCGGGGCTGCATCCCGTTGTCACTTCGGTTGCTGGTCGGTTCATTTTGAAAGAACGCTTACGACGTAGCCAATGGGTTGGCGTTGCACTCGGAATCACTGGTGTGGTTGTCGTAGTGATTGACAAAGTTCGCGACGGTATTGGAGATGTCACGGCACCTGCGTTGTGGGCAATGGTGATTTCAATCGCAGGAATGTCGACAGGCACATTGGTGCAACGTGCGCGAGGTAAGGACATGCCGCTCGTCACGGGCACTGCTGCGCAATATGTGTCTGCAGGTGTGGTGCTGCTTATTGCATCAAGCGTGTTTGAGGATTGGGAGTTCAATATCAATGCAGAATTAGTGCTTGCCTTGCTGTGGTCGGTGCTCGTGCTCTCCATTGCAGCGGTAATGCTGATGATGCTGCTCATCTCGCGTCATTCGGCCGCCCGTGTCAGCAGTTTGTTCTTTCTCACTCCCGCACTCAGTGCTATCGAGAGTGCGATCTTGTTTGGTGAACGGTTGAGCCCATTTGCGCTAATCGCGTTGGCTGTCGCCCTCACCGGGGTATGGCTCACCATGCGAAACCCTGCAGTTGCGCCGTCTCCTGAGGCATTATTGGCTGACTAGCGCATTCTGAGGACCCAAATTTTCTGAGTCTCAACTTTATGTAATGTAAAGAGTGTCATATATCAGATGTGTATTACTGAGGGGATAAGGCCATGGCACTTGCAGAACGTTTGGAGCGACTCGGAACCGAGACCGCTTTTGCAGTTTCACTTGCAGCGGCCGAATGGGGCGCAAAAGGAAATCGTATTTTTCCGTTTCACCTTGGCGACTTAAACATTGCGACACCGCAAAATGTTGTTGATGCAATGAACAAAGCAATCGTTGATGGCAAGACGGGGTATTGCCCAGCTGCCGGAATTCCACAATTGCGCGAAGCCCTTGCTGACGACGTTGGTAGTCGTCGCGGACTTTCATTTGCTCCGAGCAATGTTGTTGTTCAACCTGGTGGCAAGCCGGTAATCACCAAGTTCATTCAAACGGTGATGAATCCAGGTGATGAAGTGTTGTATCCAAACCCTGGCTATCCAATTTATGAAAGTCAGATTGAGTACTTCGGTGGAGTGGCTAAGTCGTATCGCTACATCCCGTCGTCAACTGGTTTCAATATTGATCTTGACCACTTGAAGTCGCAAATTACTTCTAAGACCAAAGCGATTATTTATAATGACTTACAGAACCCAATTGGTGCAGAGTCAACTGATGCCGAGCGCGAAGCAATTGCCGAGATTGCCATTAAGCACAACCTGTGGGTGATGTCAGACGAAGCATATTTTGAAATGCGTTACTCGGGAACATCAAAGTCCATTGCGTCGCTTCCGGGCATGCTCGAGCGCACCGTCATTTTGTACACCTTCTCGAAGAAGTTTGCGATGACTGGTTGGCGCTTAGGTGCGGCAATTGCTCCAACTGAGCTTGCAAACCAAATCGCAAAACTGAATACAAATGACGAATCATGCACCACACACTTCGTGCAATATGGCGGTGTTGAAGGTGTGCGCGGTGATCAGTCAGCAATTCCGAAGATGCTGAACACATTAAAAGAGCGACGCGATGTAGCGGTCAGCATGTTGAATGCAATGCCGGGCGTAAGTTGCCACTCTCCAGAAGCTGCGTTTTATTTGTTCCCCGATGTCACCGAAGCGATGGAACGCAAGGGCATTGACGACTTGGCGGAGTTTGCCGAGCAGGCGTTGCATGCAACGGGAGTATCGTTTTGTACGCGCAGACACTTTGGTCGTCCGCAGCCAGGAGAAAATCGCAACTATGTTCGTTTTGCCTTCTCGGGAATCAACAAAGAAGACATCAGAGAAGGTATGGACTTGCTAGGAAACTGGATCGCGCAATAACAATGGCTCGCGTAGTAATCACAGGCAAAATTCCGGCAATTGCAGTTGAGCGATTGCGCGCTGAGCACGATGTTGTTTCGTGGGATGAGCCAGTAGCGATTACACGTGAAGAGTTGTTGAAGCGCGTAAAGGGTGCAGATGCGATTGTCTCGCTACTGACCGAGAAGGTTGATGCCGAGTTGCTTGATGCAGCAGGTCCGCAACTGCAGGTGGTTTCTAACGTCGCTGTTGGTTACAACAACATCGATGTTCCCGCGTGTAAAGAGCGCAATGTGCTCGTGACCAATACGCCGGGTGTGTTGACCGAGGCAACCGCAGATATTGCAATGGCACTTATCTTGATGTCAACGCGCCGATTGGCCGAGGGCGAGCGCGTTATTCGTAAGCAAGATCCATGGCAATGGGGCATGTTTTACATGCTTGGCTCGGGAATCCAGGAAAGCCAACTGGGCATTGTTGGCATGGGGCTGATTGGGGCAGCAGTTGCGCGACGCGCAAAGGCATTCGGAATGACCATTGCCTACACCAAGCGCTCACCACTCGATGCTGCAACGGCCAAAGAACTTGACGCCAAGCACATGTCAATGGACGAGTTGCTTGCGACAAGCGATGTTGTTTCGCTGCATTGCCCATATTCGCCAGAGACACATCACTTGATGAATGCAGAAACAATAGGGAAGATGAAAAAGTCTGCTTATCTCATCAATAGTGCGCGCGGCCCAGTTGTTGACGAAGCAGCTTTGGTCGATGCATTGAAGCACAATGTGATCGCGGGGGCTGGCCTTGATGTGTTTGAGCACGAGCCCAAGGTGCACGAAGGATTGCTTGGCCTAGACAACGCGGTATTGATTCCGCATCTTGGTTCGGCAACAGTCGAAACGCGTACGGCGATGGCAAATACTGCAGCAACGAATTCACTTGCTGTACTTGCGGGTAAAACTGCGCCAAACCTTGTTGGATAATTGCAGTTATTGACCAGCAGTGTTCAATGCGTCAAGCAGAGTGTTCCAGCCAAGTGTTGCGCACTTAATGCGCACGGGAAACTTGACAACACCTTGAAGTGCTTCGAGATCACCAAGGTTGAGTGTTTCATCAACTGGTGATTCGTCTTCGTCAACTGTCATCATCGATTTGAACTTCTTGACAATCGCCTTGACTTGAGCAATCGGTTTGCCTTTAATTGCAGACGTCATCATTGATGCCGAACTTTGACTGATCGAACATCCCGAACCGTTGAAGCGAACGTCGGTCACGATGCCATCACGAACATCAACAAAGATGCGAATCTCATCTCCACAGAGTGGGTTGTGTCCTTCTGCACTGACTGCTGGTGGATCAAGCTCGCCACGATTTCGCGGCGTGCGGTAATGATCAAGGATGATTTCGCGGTAGAGATCTTCGAGTCCGGCCATGTGTGCTCCTTGGTCTACTCAGAAGATATCTGACGCACTGTCAAGGGCGTCGGCCAATACGTCGGCCTCTTGGTGGGTGTTATAGAGGTAAAAGCTTGCACGGGCGGTGGCGTTTGCTCCCAAGATCCGCATCAATGGCTTCGCACAATGGTGGCCTGCGCGAACGCACACATTTGACTGATCGAGCACTTGGCTGAGATCGTGTGGGTGGATATCGCGGAATGCAAATGAAAATGTCGCACCACGAAGCTCGGGGTTGGACGGGCCATGGATGGTGATGCCGTCACCGAAACGGTCGTTCAACATGTTGAGCACGTAGGTGCTGAGTTCGATCTCGTGGCGACGAATGTTGGCCATACCCAAATTGTCGAGATACTTCACCGCAGCACCAAGTGCAATCACTTCGGCAATTGCAGGAGTTCCGGCCTCAAACTTTGCTGGCAACTCTGCAGTGGTGAAGCCATCAAGTCGAACATCAGCAATCATGTTGCCTCCACCAAGCAGTGGCGGGAGTGCTTCAAGAAGTGCT
>LIAZ01000121.1 GCA_001438985.1 Acidimicrobium sp. BACL17 MAG-120823-bin42
AATTTGCGGTCGATTTTGTTGTCGAGCTCAGCAAACTTGCGATCAATCTTGTTGTCAAGTGTAAAAAACACCCAATCAATTCGGCTGTCCAGGCGTGTTGCAGATGTTTTGACTGAATGCAATGTGGCTGGTTGGTTCCAGCGAGGGTCAGCGGACTCAAGTAAATATTCGTCGGTGTGATCGTTGCTCAAAGGGTTCTCCATAAAAATTGTCATGCAATGAGGTGTGCGGGAGACCGAGCAAACGGCAATAATTCTTAGTGTTACACAGGAAAGACTTTGGTTGTCAAGCAGGCCAAGGAATGACCAACGTGGCTATGGGTGCAGGCCTCGCATGCGGTGGGCATCTGCGATGGTCTTCACGCCAAGAACCGATGCGGCGAGCCGGTTTGGCAGTTTTGAGTCTTGTGCAAACGCGTAGAAGCGCTCAAATGCGGCACGCATTAAATCGATAACTCGAGCATTCACCTCGTCTTCGTCCCATGTGAGGTGAGCAAAGTTTTGGCACTGCTCTAAATATGAGCAGGTAACACCGCCCGCATTGGCGTACACATCAGGAATGATGATCGCGCCCTTATCGGCCATAATCAGGTCTGCGGTAGGGGTGAGCGGACCATTTGCTCCTTCAACAATCAACTTTGCCATGATGCTGTTTGCTTCAATTTCGCCAACGGCATCACCAAGCGCACATGGCATGACGATGTCGCAATCAAGCCCGAAGACTGCTGTAGACCCAGCAACTCCGCGCGTAACGACTTCGCCAACTCCGGTGTCACACACACTGCGCACACCTTCGCGGAATGCCCTGTCAATGGCAACGAGGTCGAGGCCACCTGCGGAATGGATGGTTCCGCCTACATCGGAAAGACCAACAATGAGCGCACCGCGGGCTGCGGCAAGGCGTGCAGCCCATGAACCCACTTGTCCGTATCCCTGGATTGCAATCTTTTTGCCTTGCAGCGACGTGCCCATCTTGCCCAGCATGAGTGCCGCAGCCTCAACAACACCGCGTCCGGTTGCAGACTCGCGGCCAAGTGAACCACCAAGTTCAATTGGTTTACCGGTAACCACTCCAGGTGTTGCGTGACCGACTCCTGTTGAGTACTGATCCATGATCCACGCCATAACTTGCGAGTTTGTTCCCACGTCTGGCGCCGGAACGTCTCTGTCTGGCCCAAGGAACGAAGAGATTTCCGAGACATAGCGACGAGTAATGCGCTCGATTTCACCGATGGAGTAGTCCTTGGGGTTAAAGCACACACCACCCTTTGCGCCACCGAGGGGCAGGTTGGCAATTGCGGTCTTGAGCGACATTCCCATCGCGAGAGCGATCACTTCTTCGCGATTGACCTCATGGTGATAGCGGATTCCACCTTTTGCAGGTCCGCGCGTGGTGTTGTGATGAACACGCCAACCTGTGAGCTGGTCGCGTGTGCCGTCGTCACGACGAAATGGAATTGCCACTTCGATGATTCTGCGAGGCGCGACGATCGTTTCGATCAGGCCATCTTCCAACTTCAGCCACTCGCCGGCTTCGCGTACGCGAAGTTCTGCCGCTTCGAGTGCCGAGTAGTTCTTATATGACGCCGTTGTCATATATTCCCCTTTCAGCAATTGTGCTGAACAGAGATTAGACGACTTTGTCGTCTACAAGAAGCCACGCAACAGTTGAAAACCACCAAAGATCACGCTGCTTGGAATTGGTTCCATGTCACTGGTTCATTGCCGCGATCACTTGCGTGTGTATTCACAATTGCGACTATGACACAGGTTGTGCTTTGGCTGTCAAGGGGTACTCTTTGGGCATGTGCATTCTTTGTCAGATGGCAACTGCTGGGGCATCGGTGGTGCTCTCCGTTGTTCCTTCGGTGTCGCTCACGAGCAGTCCTTCGCCCCAAGACATACAAAAGGTGCCCAATGCACAGTTGGCCAAGGCACCGTGTAAGAAATCAGGTGCTGTCCGCACCGTAAAGAAGCAAAAACTAACGTGCAAAAAAGTAGGGAAGAAGCTGGTGTGGGTTGCAAATAAGAAGCCCAAGACTGCAAAAACCACGTTGCCCGTGCTGTCAGCACCACCCACCATGCCGGCAGGCGGGGAAGATCATGCCGCTTGCCAGTTGCGTGAAGCGCGTGTGAATAAGTATCAACCGTGGAACGTTGGATTTCCACGCGGCGATGCATACGGAACACCAACTTTGCCCACCTCAGGAAAAGCAAATGTGCAACTGTTGGCTATTGATTTTCCCAATGCTGTGGGTACGAGTGCAGAACTTGTTGCGGCAGAAAAGGAAATTGCCGAATACAGCAAGTGGTTTGAATTTACGTCTAAAGGTACTCTCTCATTTGATTGGCAGTTTCCAAAACAATGGCTACGAATGTCAAAACCCACTGCCGAATACAACCTGAAAAAGGGTGACCGAGCAACAGTTTTGCCGATGGCGCAAGAGGTGGTCTCTCTCGCGGACCCTTTAGTTGATTTCACTGATTCCAAGTTTGTATTCGTGCTGTTTCCACGAAGCATCAAACTTGGCGTGCCCGATTTGGGGATGGCTAACTGGCGAGTAGAAACCAATGAAGGACCCGTCAAGAACTTGTTTGGTGGCTCTGAGTACTTCTATGACCGAGGGTTTGACTTGTGGAGTTTTTGGATCCATGAGTGGGGTCATCCAATGGGGTTAGCGGGACACTCACCGCGGTCAAGCATCAGCATTATGGACAATCAAAATGGCAGTTCCGTGGTGCTCAACGTGTGGGATACGTTCTTCAGCGGGTGGCTGGGAAGTGACGAGTTGTATTGCATGCCTATTGAGGAGAAGAGCAAAGAGATCACGCTTATCCCGCTTGAACGCTTCCAACGTGGACCGCGTGGCGTGATTGTTCCAATCACCGATACAAACGCGTTGGTGATCGAATCTCACCGTGCAGAGGGTTGGGGCAAACGCATGCTCGATGCTGACTATGGACGTCAATCTGGCGGCTCTGGAACTGCATCGTATGGACTATCGGTGTATTGGATTGACACCACTTCAGACACCAATCGCTATGTAGGAACTGATGGATTTATTGACAGCGACCTCGGCGAGAAGTGGGCGGACCACGTCGTACCCGCTGGTGTAAAGCGTCCGTTTGATTTGCTCATCAAAGGTGACACGGTCACATATAAAGGTGTGACGGTGTCATTTGTGAAAACTGGCGACTACGACACCGTGCGCATCACGAAATAGACTTCGCCATTTCGACATAACGGCACAGCATGTTTGCCAATCGAACTTGTTCGATGGTTTTGCATTGCACGTTAAGCAACTCGGGCGAGGCAATGACCACGGTGATTGCCTGGGCACGGCTAACAGCCACATTGAATCGATTCTTGCTGTAGAGAAACTCGAAGTTACGTGGGATGTCGTTGGCACTTGAGCTGGTGTACGAGACAAGAACTATGGGTGCCTCACTGCCTTGGGCTTTGTCGACTGTTCCCACACGCTGACGCAATAAGTCTTCTGTTGCTCCAAATGATGCTGCAATAGAGCTACCTAGAAGTTGTCTGCGCATCTCTTGTACCTGCGCGTTGTACGGGGCAATAACAAAAATGTCGCGCGGTTCTATTGCACGAGTATTGCCATGTTTATCTGTGAATTGTTTGCCAAGTACAGATTCGTAGATCTTGACGACAGCGTTAACCTCACGAACGCTACGAACAGAGCAACCTTCATGTTCGACAGGAAGCCAAAACAATCCTGAACCACTAACCAGTCCGCCTTCACTGATGTGTTGGTTGGCGCACGGTGGGTCGGCTTCAAGCTTGCCTTCGTACACCTGCTCGGAAATGAATG